>JAWWOY010000920.1:0-3400 GCA_033851195.1 Kribbellaceae bacterium
CCGATGTGCACCATCCGCCAGGCGATCGTCGTGATCGGCAGCGGCGATGGCTGCGGCCCCTCATCGATCACGATCTTGCCGTCCGGCCCCGGATGCACCGTCCAGCTGGGCTCCGCGGGCGCCCACAGGTACTCCTCGTCGGTCAGGCCCTCCAGCCGTGGTCGCAGGTGGAAGTCCCAATAGAACTCCAACTGCCCCACGAGCAGCGCACTCCAGTTTGTCGCCATGATCACCTCAGTGGATCGTCGGTCCGGCGATCGTAGAACCCGGCACCGACATTTGGGGATACGCCCGGGCCTGCCCCTCGAACAGCTCGGCGTACCCCGAGTCGTCGTACCGGCGGCTGCAGACGACGTCGCGCACCTTTCCGTTCAGGAAAGTGCGTCAGCGGAACTCTGGGCGGTGCGCACCAGGTCCTGATCCGTCTTGGTCCGCTGACCTGCGTTGAATGGGTAGCCGATCAGCACGGTCCCGGACATCACCCGGGGCCGTTGCGGGTACGGCTGGTTGTTGCCCGCTGTTGGCGGGTGCCCGGATCTTCGATCAGTCGGAAGTCCAGACCCAGGGTCGGGGTCCGTGGAGGCCTCGCAGGCACTCAATGCGGTGTTCGGCCTCCGCGCGGATTGATGTTCCTTGGCCGGCTTTGTTCGCGAGCCAGGTTGTCATCCGGAGCTCCCGGATGTCTCGCAGGAGAGGGTAGGTCGGGGCCTTGAGTACGTCGTAGCCGTAGCTGGTGGCGAAGTCGCTGTACTGCTCGGTGGTGATCCAGCGGAAGCTGTCGTACTCGCTGGCCATCAGCGTGAGGTCCCACTCAGGTGGTCCGAGGGAGAAACGTTCGAGATCAAGGATGAGGACTCGGCCGTCAACGGTGACGACGACGTTGTCGGTGTGCGGGTCGCCATGAATGATCGTGGTCGGCAGCTCAGTGCTGGTCGGCCATTGTGCTTCGAAGTCGGCCAGGCGCTGTCGAAGGAAGCTCTTGTCTGCGTCGACCAGCGGCGATGCATCGATTCGTTCTGCGATACGGACGAATGGCTGGACGTCGGCAAGCAGTAGGCCTGACGGTGCAGCCGTCGCGTGCAACCGGACAAGGTAGCTCGCGATCTCGGCAGGAGTAGCGGATCTGTGCTCAGGGAGCCTCTCCCAGAAGGTGATGGTGTAGGCGCCCTGGTCGACGGCGTCCCCGATGGAGACCACCGCGGGGAGGTCGACCGCAGCGAGCCATCGGGAGATGGCGACTTCGCGGTGCGCGACGGCTTGCTGGCCGGGGAATCGCGTGACCTTGGCGATGATGGAGTCGCCCACGGCAAAGGTGGCGCTGTCACCGACGCTCAGCAACTCGGGCCTGATCGGTTCGATGGCCGTTTGATCGCATGCCGCGAGGAGCCGGTCGAGTTCGACCTGTGGGGCCGAGTGCATCAGGCGGGCACCTGGGTCAGTCGGCTGATGCTGTGCCGCAGCTCTGCAACATCGCGGAGCCGGGCATGCGGCCGGGTGGCGGTATGGAGCTCCCGCAGGTAGCCGCGGATCCGGCCGGATCGCAGCGGCTCGGCTGTCGTGACGGCCCGATTGGCGTGGGTCACTGCAATGCTGGGGTCGATCTTCATCCACAAGGCGGCGATCTTGAGTTGGCAGAAAGCGCGGGACCGGGCGTAGGCGTCGGTGTGGCTGGTCGCAGCGAAACAGAGCTGGACAAGAGCGAGTTCGGCCTGTGCTCCGGTTTCGGCGAGATCGAAGAGGGAGTGGCCGGCGTCGCCGGCAAGCTCGGCGCGATCGTAGAAGTTCATCCATGGTGCCGGCGGCTGCTGCGGATCGTGGCGGGCGAACTGTTCTTCTGCGTGGTCGATCGCTGCGTGGGTGTCCGAGGTCCGGCCGAGTTTCGCCAATGGCCGGGATCGGACAACGCTGAGCATCGAGCGTTCAGCGCTGGTGAGGCGGTCGGCGCGGACGTAAGCCAGCTCGATCAGGCTCAGCGCCTCCTGGTAGCGGCCGAGGTGGAACAGTTGCCGCGACATGTCCGACAACACGCTGGACCGCAAGCCGGCGTTACGGGCCTGTTCGGCACAGTACAAGCCGAATCGGAAGTAACGTTGGGCAGACTCGTGGGCTCCGCCATCGACCGACATCCACGCTGCTACCTGTGCGAGGTTGCCGACGGCGCTGTGCAGGTCGTCGCGCACGTCGGTCTGCACGATGCGCGCCTCGAGGAGACTGGCGGCCCAGCGCAGCTGGCCGGATACCGCCTGCACCGAGAGTTCACCGCCGACGCTGTGGTCCCACTCGGTGAAGGCTTTCGTGCTTTGGACGATGTGGTTGACATCCGAACGGCCGACCAACTGCGGGGGCCGGCCCGGGAGTTCGGCACGCGCGAGGAATTCTGCGACCGGACCGGTGATCGCGAGACCGTTCGCGACGGCGGGGGTAAAAGCGAAGAAGCTACGGCGATCCACGTTGGTGGTGGCCCCCTCGGGGGCAGATCGGCTGCAGTAGAACCCGAGCTCGGCGTCCGTGCCGACTCCTAGTTCTTCCCGCAGCGCCTGGCGGTACTCGGCGTTGGGCCACGTGTGGACCCCGCGTTCGAGCTTCGACAGGTAGTTCCCGTCGATCGGAGGATCCAATCCGAGCCGCTGGGAAATCCGAGCTGCGGTCTCGGCCTGGGTGAGGCCCAGTGCGCGGCGGGCAGCGGCGAGTCTGCGGTTGGGTCCGCCTTCGCTGGCCATGTTCGCCTTCCTTGTCAGTCGGATGCTCACCATAAGTACGCGCTGGGAGCCGCCCAATTTGCGGTTCAGCAACTCTCCCAGTAACTCGCCCAGCTTGTCGCCCAGTTCGCCGCCGTTCCTGAGAACCGCGCGACAGATCAGTCTAGTTACGCAGCGGGTCCGTGCCGCTACTGCCCATGGATCGGTCCTTACCTCACATCGCGAGGCCGTGGATCCGTCCAGAAGCACTTCATCGGGGAGTTGGCGCAAATGCACGTGGGATTCGTGATGATGTACGCGATAGCGCTCGCGTTGGATAGTGACGCGCGGGCACTGGTCGCCGACTGGCCGCCGCCATGAGCCGGCGGGTCTGCACACCTCCCGTCGGCTCCCCCCGCCGCCCGTGCAGGCCCGCGTATACCGGAGTCCTCAGCCCGCCTCGTCGCGTGTGCGCCGAGGTGCCTCCCTCCAGAGCTGAGGACTCCGTCCGGCGCGATGGGCGGGCGCACCGATCCCCCGTGTCGGCCCAGCGCCCGTCCATCGCTCCAATTCAGTCCAACCGTCTGGAGGCGAGGCCGATGTCCCACCTCGACATCAGCCGCCAGTTGCCAAGCCGGCACACCACCCGCTACCCCGGTACGACGGGGCGCGGCGACAGGTCAGCGTTGATCGACGAGTTCGGCCCGCTCCTCACTGGCGTC
>JAWWOY010000944.1:0-5682 GCA_033851195.1 Kribbellaceae bacterium
CTCTGGCCATAAATGCGGTCCTTGGGATCTCGACTCTGGTGGATGGCCACCTGCCGCTGGGGCTACTCATCATCGCGGGGATGCTTGCTTGCGTCATGAACATAGTCCGACTCACTCGGAGTACCAGCCGAGATGACGCCGACCACTGAGGTCGCCTGGCCTAAACTCACTCAGCCGTGACGTAGCGCCGCGATGATGTACGAGCGCAGGAGATCGGGCTTCTGCTCGGTGAACGCCTTGTCGGTCAGGTTGGCCACCCGACCGTCGGAGGCGCTCTGGGTCAGCGCGCCCACCGAGAACAAGTAAGCCCAGTGGTGGAAGCCAGCAGGTTTGTCGGGTAGCGCTTCCCGCATGGCCTCGATGAACTCGCGCGCCATCGGGTCGAACAGTTCGCCGAGGACCGGCCGTTGCTGGCTCGACGGGTCACCGGCCTCGCGCAGCACCAGCCGGGCGAACCAGATGTCGTTCGGGTCGTCATGCAGAGCCAGTACAGGATCGACGAAGGCGCGCACGATCTGCTCCACCGCACTCTCGGCGCGAAGGTCGGGAATGGCGCGGAGCCGTTCCAGCCGATCCTCGTTGACGTACTGCCGGTTTTCGAAGATCGCGACGTACAGGCCGAGCTTCGAGGTGAAGTGATAGACCACCAGGGAGAGCTTGACCTCCGCCTCCGCGGCGATATGACGCATCGTCGTGCCGTGGTAGCCCTCCTGCGCGAACACCTTCTCGGCCGCGCGCAGGATCGCCGTACGGCGTCCGCCGTCACTCGTCGCCGTCACCGAGCACGTCCTTCCCTGGTGTCGCTGATCGCCGAACCTACTCTTGCCCGATTCTACTGGACGTACGTACAGTCGATCGTCACGGGACCGACCAGGGGGTCACCCTCCCCCGTCGTCGCCAATGCCGAACCAGCTCTTGCGCGACCAGACTGAACGTACGTACAGTCAGTTGTCTCGGGACCGAAACCGGGGGTTCACCGAAGGGACTGATCCGCATGAGGGCTTCCGTGAAGTGGGTGGTGCTCGGCGGCGCGTTCGTGGCCTACATGTTCGACGCGCTGGAGATCTTGCTGCTGTCACTGTCCTTACCCGACATCCGCGCGTCGTTCGGCCTCACGGCGGCGCAGGGTGGCCTGCTCGCGACGGCGACTCTGCTCGGCATCGGAGTGAGCAGCGTGACCGTCGGCTGGCTCGCCGACAACTACGGCCGCAAGCGGGCGTTGCTCCTCTCGCTCGCGGTCTTCGGAATCTTCACCGCGGCGCTCGCAGTAGTGCCGAACTTCACGGTGTTCCTGGCCTTGCGCTTTGTGGCAGGGCTAGGCCTCGGCGGGGTCTGGGGAGCGGTGTCGACGTACGTGGTCGAGACTTGGCCCGCCGCGCAGCGGGGTCGTGCGACCGCCTTCGTGCTGAGTTCGTTCCCAGTGGGCGGGGCGGTCGCCGCGTTGCTTGCCGGTGCACTGCTGCCGAACTGGCGCCTGTTGTTCTTCCTGGCCGGGGTGGGCGTGGTGGTGCCCTTGCTGATCGTCGGCCTGTTCTTCAGCGAGTCGGCCGAATGGGCCGAGCAGAAGAGCACGCCGGTGAAGGTGGCGGAGATCTTCGCCCCCGCACTGCGCCGGCGGACCCTGCTCGGCGCCGTCGTGGCCGGGCTGGCGTTGTTCGGGTGGTGGGGCGGTTCAACCTGGCTGCCGACCTATCTGCACACCGACCGAGGCATCCCGACGGCGACGGTCAGCTTGTTCCTGACCGTGCTGAACCTGGGCATGTTCGCCGGCTACAACGTCTTCGGCGTGATCGCCGACCGGATCGGCCGGAAGTACGCACTGATCCTGTCGCTGGCCGGAGTGGGCGTGACCCTACCGCTCTACGTGGTCGCCGCCGACCGCTCGGCGCTGCTCTGGCTGGGCCCGCTGTTCGCCTTCTTCGCCGCCTTCAGCGGAATCTTCGGTGCGTATCTTGGAGAACTGTTCCCGACCCGGGTGCGTGCGACCGGCGCCGGGTTCTGCTTCAACGTCGGGCGCGGCGTGTCCGCCTTCGCCCCGCTAGCGTTGGGCGCGCTGGCGACCGGCGTCGGGCTCGGTACCGGCCTGGTCGTGTGTGCTGGGTTCTTCCTCTGCTCGGCGTTCGTCATGACCTTCCTGCCCAACCTGAGCAGCGCGGCGCCGATCCCCGCACTGTCACTCGAGACCGAAGGAGCAACATGACTGTATTCGTTGACATCTCCGTGCCGCTGCGATCCGGGATCACATCGGACCCGCCGGGCATGGGCCCGGAGATCGAGTACCTCAACCACCAGGACACCGTGGCCGGCATGCTCACGTACTTCCCCGGCGCCAGGCCCGAAGACCTGCCGGACGGCGAGGGATGGGCGCTGGAGTGGGTCCGGCTGACCACCCACTGCGGCACCCACATGGACGCGCCGTACCACTACGCGTCCACGATGGACAACGGGCAGCGCGCGATCACCATCGACGAGGTGCCGCTGGAGTGGTGTTTCCAGCCTGGCGTGAAGTTGGACTTCCGGGCCCTACCCGACGGCTACGTGGTGACGCCGGACGACATCGACGCCGAGCTCAAACGGATCGGCCACACCCTGAGCCCGCTCGAGATCGTCGTGGTCAACACCAGCGCGGGCAGCCGCTACGGCCAGGACGACTACCTCGCACGGGGCTGCGGCATGGGCCGGGATGCCACTCTGCACCTGCTCCGCCAAGGTGTCCGTGTCACCGGCACGGACGCGTGGAGTTGGGACGCGCCGTTCATGCACACCGCCCGCCGGTACGCCGAAACCGGCGACGGCTCGATCATCTGGGAAGGCCACAAGGCCGGCCGGGAAATCGGCTACTGCCACATCGAAAAGCTGCACAACCTGGAAGCGCTGCCCGCCACCGGGTTCCGGATCTCCTGCTTTCCGCACAAGATCCACGCCGCCTCTGCGGGCTGGACCCGGGCGGTAGCCATCATTGACGACCCCGAGGAGAACTTGTGAAATTCGCAGCTCTGCTACTCGACGGCCACTACCGGCAGGCGCTCGTGCGCGACGACCGCTTGCACCCGCTGCCGGCCGGTACCGACCTGTTCGAAATGCTGGCCGCCAAGCCAAGCGAGGAGGAAGTCCTCAGCCGGTGCGCGGCGCCTGTCGCGCTCGACGGACATCGCCTGCTGCCGCCCGTCCGCCCGGCGTCCATCCGGGACTTCATGGTTTTCGAGCAGCACGTCGAAGGTTCCTTCCGCGGTGTCCGCAAGCCCGAGGTCCCACCCGAGTGGTACGAGATCCCGACGTTCTACTTCACCAACCCGTACGCGCTGATCGGGCCGCATGCCCCGGTCCCGATGCCACCCGGCTGCACGGTCTTCGACTTCGAACTCGAAGTTGCCGCCATCATCGGCACCGACGGCCACAACCTGCGCGTTGAGGAAGCGGAGCGGCACATCGCCGGTTACAGCATCTTCAACGACTGGTCGGCGCGTGACCTGCAGGTGCACGAGATGCGCGTCGGCCTCGGCCCGGCCAAGGGCAAGGACACCGCCTCGACGCTCGGGCCCTACCTCGTGACACCGGACGAACTCGAGCCCTACCGCCAAGGCGACCGGTTCGACCTCACCATGTCGGTGTCGGTCAACGGGATGTCCATCGGGAAGGATTCGCTGGCCAATTCGGCTTGGTCGTTCCCGGAGATGATCGCCTACGCCAGCCGCGGCACCGTCGTACGCGCTGGAGACATCCTCGGCTCCGGGACCTGCGGCGGCGGCTGCCTGGTTGAACTCTGGGGCCGCAACGGCGGCGAGCGAGTGCCCCCGCCGCTCGCCGTCGGCGACACCGTGACCATGGAGGTGGACGGGCTAGGCATCATCGAGAACTCCGTGATCCCCGGTCCGCCAGTGCACCCGGTGCCGACAGCTCGCCGGCATAGCTGATCCGGCTGCAGCATTGCCACCAAGACAACCGGAATACCGAGCTTGGGCCGCCCATGAAGGAGAATCGCGGCATGGGCACCATCACGATGATCGCGGCGTTCGGTCGCAACCGGGTGATCGGCAACGACAACGACATACCGTGGCGTCTGCCCGACGAGCAACAACGCTTCAAGCGGTTGACGATGGGCCACACCTTGGTCATGGGACGCAGGACTTACGACTCGATCGGCCGACCGCTGCCAGGCCGGACCACGATCGTCGTGACACGTCAGCCAGAGTGGAGGGCTGACAGAGTGACCGTGAAGCATTCGCTCGAGGATGCGCTGATTGCTGCTACCGGCGAGCAGATATTTATCGCAGGTGGAGGCCAGATATACCAGCAGGCGATATCGATCTCAGATCGGCTCGAAGTCACGGAAGTCGACCGCAGTCCTGTCGGTGACGTGGTCTTTCCAGAGATCAACACAGTCGACTGGCGCGAGACTGCTCGAGAGCGATGCGACGGATATACGTTCTTCACCTATGAGCGGGTGCGTCCGCAGATCCAATAGAGGTGACTGGCCGGCGCCAGCCTGACAAAGGATGCCTGGGTGGATGGAGTCAGAGCAGTCGGCTTTCCCCGAGCTCAAGGTGAAGATCGATATCCGCCGGGCCGTGGTGGCTGACAGTCCAGTCGAGTTGTCGGAGTGTCCAATGCGCCCAGTAAACGCGGAGATCCACCGGATCGACTAGAGCAGTGAGGATGTCATCGAGCCGACCGAGTGTCGCGGGCTCGACGGTGACCGCTCCACCCGAGTCCAGGGCGCTCCAGGCGAGGTCAAATCGAAGACCAACAAGGGCGAAGTGTCTGTCGCCGCGGGCGGCACCCCAGTCGACCACGCCAGAGACGGCGCCAGTGGCGTCGAATAGGACGTTACCGAGTGAGTAGTCGGCGTGGAGGAGGTCGGTGCCGTTCATCTCATGTGGCTCGGTTGCGCCGATCTGACGGATCCGCTGCAACAGGCGTCGGCTCCGAGGGCTATGCCGAGCCAAGGTCTCGTGGCGAAAATAAGTCGGTCCGCTACGGCGGAGGTAGAGCGGTGGAATAGGCACGTCGAGTCGTTTGACGAGGAGGCCGGCAAACCGTTCGTTCATCGCCACCATCGCGTCGATCACGCTCACATCGACCAGTTCGGCAGGACGTCCGGGGAGGCGCTGCTGCACCACGGCAACGCCTTCAGCAAGGGCCACCACAAGCTCATGACGCGGGACCGGAAGGTCCCCGCCGCAGGCCAGTTCCAGGACCTCCGCCGTCAAACTGACTGCTCCCAGCGGCTCCGGGCGGCGCGTCACTACAGCCTGTCGACCATCCGGCCAGGACACGAAGGCAGCACCACCGGACTCCCCCCGGTCTGCCATCCCGACCAGACGCAATCCTGCGCCGGTACGCTCGTTGACCTCCGTGATCAGAGACAACGGATCGAATCGCCGAGCTCGCCGCACATCCTCGCCTGTCACTCGCCCATCGCCGCCCACAATCGTTAGAGGGTCTCGGCCAGGTCGGCGGCGGTTCATCCTGCTCGCGATCACATCCACAGGCTTCCGACCTCAGTTGCTGGCTCAGCCCGCGAGCCAACACTATGGTCATCCGGTGTGACGGAACCTTCCTACCTGACCAACACCCGGGAGTCCTACGACACCGTCGCGGACGACTACGCCGAACTTGTGAAAACACTGTTGGCGAACGAGCCGCTGGGACGCGCGATGCTGGCCGCGTTCGCCGAGCACA
>JAWWOY010000947.1:0-6008 GCA_033851195.1 Kribbellaceae bacterium
AAGGCCTCCGGGCGGACGGATTCCGCTGCGCCCGCGACGACGAGTCCTGCCGGAGCAGGTACGCCGCCAAGGGAGCGCTGACCGTGACAATGTCGGGACCGGACACAGGTATCACCTACCTGGCCGCGGCTGCGTCAGACATGTCCGCCGGCGCCGAGCGTGCCGTCACCGAGAAGGCCTTCACCACCTTGTTCGGCAGGGTCTTCGGCCACGTGCAGGGTAGCGCCGTCACTCCCTTCGGACAGTGGCTGGAAGCGCACTGGGACGGGCGGTCTCACACAGCTTTCGTAGCCGGCTGGCGCCTCGACCTGCAGCTGATCCATGGCACGACCGCCGCGACCAAGAAGCTGCCGACCCAGGTCAAACTCACCATCTTCAACGAGGAAGTCTGGCAGGTCCCAATGTGAGACGTGCTCGCACCATGAGCCCCGGTGCTACTCTTACCGGTAGGAATTCTTACTCGCGGAGGCTCCCCCATGCGCATCAGGTCCAAAGGGCAGGTGACCATCCCGATGGCTGTGCGGCAGCAACTCGGGCTGCACGAGGGCGACGAGGTGGAGTTTGTCGTCGATGGGAACACTGCCCGCCTCGTGCGGGCAAAGACGAATGATTCCCACGGACACCGGCTGGCCGCCCGGCTTCGCGGCCGAGGCACCAGCGGCATGAACACCGACGAGATCATGGAACTGTTGCGTGGCGAAGACTGAACTGTCCCTGGTGCAGTCACCCTCGACACTCGTCGACGCCTGCGTCATCCTCGACCTGACGACCGACGATCCGAAGTGGGCCGACTGGTCGGCCGAGGCTCTGGCTCAGGCCGCAGACGAGGGTCCAGTGATCATCAACCCGATCGTCTACGCTGAGGTTTCCGTCGACTTCTCCTCGATCGAGGACCTCGATGACGTGCTCAGCGGCGCAGACCTGAGGCGCGAGCCGCTCCCCTTCGAGGCGGGCTTCCTGGCAGGCAAAGCCTATGTCGCCTACAGGCGTCGCGGCGGCACCCGGCGGTCTCCGATCGCCGACTTCTACATCGGCGCCCATGCCGCCATCCGCGGCCACCGGCTACTCACCCGCGACGACGGCCGCTACAGCACGTACTTTCCGAAGGTCACCCTGCTGTCGCCGGGTAGAAGCTAAACGCTGTTCAAGTGTCACTGTTCGTGCAGCCGCAAGCCTTCTAGGTCTAGGGCGTTGAGGGCTAGGTCTACGTCGGCCTGGGTCGAATAGAGGTGGAATGACACCCGCATCCGGCCGTCCCGTACGGCGGCGCGCACGCCGGCGGCGGCGAATGCCTCAGCCGCGCCCGGTACGTCGGTCGACACGATGGCGGAGTCACCCGGCGGCAGGCCCAGCCCGGCCCGGAAGGAGTTGGCGAGCGCGACGTCGTACTGGTGGATGGCGGGTACGCCGATCTCTGTGACGAGTTCGAGCGCGGGTGCGGAGCCGACCATCGAGAACCAAGCGGGTGACTGGTCGAACCTGCGGGCACTGGGGGCAAGCTCCATCGGCAAGCCATAGTACGAGCCGTGTACGTCGGCCGCGGCGTACCAGCCGGCGTTGATCGGACGGCACAGCTCGCGCAACCGCGTCGAGAGGTAAGCGAAGGTGGCTCCGCGCGGCGACATCAGCCACTTGTAGGTGCTGGCCACGAGCGCATCGACGCCGGTCACGTCGATCGGTAGCCAGCCGACGGCCTGGGTGGCGTCGACTACCACCAGCGCGCCGATTTGGTGGCTGGCGGCAACGATCGCGGCCAGGTCGGCCACGTCGCCGGTGGCGGACTGGACCGCGCTGACCGCGACCACGTCGACGCCCGGGCGGATCGCTTCCGCGAACTCGTCGACCGGCGCAGCGACGACCGACACCTTGCGGTCAGCGTGCACGGCCCACGGGAACACGTTCGAGGTGAACTCGATGTCCGGCAGTAACACCGTTGCGCCGTCGGGGATCGCCGCGGCGACCGGCGCCATTGCCGCCGACACGGTGCTGCCGACGAAGACGTCGGCAGGGTCGGCACCGACCAGCCCGGCGAACGCCGTACGGGCTCGTCCGGTCGAGTCGTCCCACGGCTCCCAACTGGTCGCGCCTATCTGCCAGTCGGCGAGGGCCGACTGCAGCGCCTCCCATCCGGGCCGCGGCGGCAACCCGTACGACGCCGTGTTCAGCCAGCCCGGCCGGGGATCCCACAGCTTCTGCGCTTCGATGAGCTCCATGGCACCAGCCTGCCATCCAGCGCGGACACCTCGCGCCTCCCGATCGACATTCCCGAGCTGGCTACCTTCGGCCGTGACTACGTGAAAGTCGAACCGCTCTCGAGCACCGGTCGCAAACGCCTCAAACACTCGACGACAGCACAGTCGCATTCGCGAACGCTTCATTCGACCGCACCAGTCTCGCCCAAAGATGCGGTAGGTTCCTTCCTCAATCTTCTCCGCGAATGGTGGGTTGCACCTCCAGGTGACCCGCGTCCAACGCCCTGGGGGGCAGTTGAAACACAAGTTCAAGGTCGGTGCCGTGCTGGTCGCGGTGGCGAGCCTCGTCACACTTCTTCCGCATGTCAACGGGGCGCAAGCTGCGACCGCTGTCCCGGGAGCCCCGCAATCGGTGGAATCATTCCCTGTCGTCGGCGCAACCGGAGTGAAATGGGAACCGCCGATCGACAGCGCCGACAACCCACCGCAGAGCTACCTCGTGCAACGCAGACGCCCGAACGGGCACTGGGCGGATGCTTCCGGCGTCATCGACGCGTCGACGAACCACTGGGTCGACACCACGGTCATGCCGGGCGAGAGCAACGACTACATGGTGCTGGCTGTGAACGCAGCGGGCTCAAGCGTGGGGAGCGGCATAGTCACAGCGACCCGCCCGCTCAAGGAGCCCGCCGTTGGCTCCGTGAACGTTCTCACCGTCGATGTGGGCGGGGACTTCAATGGATCCACCCCCTTGACGGATGAGGTCGCCACGCCGGTCACGGCGGGCACATCACAGGGTCCGACCCGGACGCTGTCCGCAGGCGGGATCCGACTCACGTTACCCACCTTGATGCGCGGCCCCGGCGTCTACGACGTCACGGTCGATGCCAGTCCGTTCCGACTCGGTCAAGGAGCGGCAGATTGCCCCGCACCCGAAGGCGGACGGCTCAATGTCAGTCAACTGGCCTATACCACTGATCTGAGGATCGCCGTCATGTCGGCGTGGTTCGAGTTCTGGAGGTGTGGGCCGGGTACTGCCTCCACCTTCGGCGAGATCCGCACCAACAGCACCGCGCCCTACTCCGCGATCTCGGTGAGTTCCCACAGTGTGGACTTCGGCCGGGTACTCGTCGGGACCGCTGCGGAACGCGCAATTACCGTCACGAACTCGGGAACGGCCGACCTTACGATCGATCGAACCGAGCTGACGAGTGGATTCGGGGACCTGTGGGCGGTCCGGAACAACTGTTCTGCACCGCTTCCCCCGGCGGCGAGCTGCACGGTGACGATCAGCTACAGCCCGACGAGCATCGTCGAGCACGACGCGTGGTTCCGCATATTCGACTCCACGCACCGCGGCAGCCGTTACATCAGCGCCGCCGCGGCAGGAGAGTCTCCTCCCTCGAGCCCGACGTCGGTCAAAGCGGCGGCGACCCTCACGGGCGTCGACCTGTCCTGGGGCGATCCAGAGACCAACGGCTCCCGGCCGGTGCTCGGCTTCATCGTCCGTCGCGACCTCGGCGGCACGAAGACGGAGCATCGAGTTCCCCCGGACCAGCACCAGTGGATCGATCCGGTCCTGTCGCCCGGTGCGACCTATTCGGTGTCGGCCGTCAATGACCTCGGCGAAGGGCTGGCGAGCTCAGTCGAGCCGGCGCCCTCCCGTGAACAGCTCGCCGTGTTCAGCGGGCCGACCGGCGGGGCAGCAACCCTCGGAGCCGTCGCTGTGTGGGGCGGAACGCAAGTCGTCCCGATGGGCGGCGACGCTCCGTCCGGCACCAGCACCGAACTGACGGGCTCACCGGATGGCCGAAGTCTCGCCTACACGACGGCAGAGGGAGACAACCAGGTCCTGTGGGTCCGACCGGCCGACACGCCTGGGAGCCATCCATCGACCCGGTTGTTGTCAGCTTCAGCCATCCACGACCCGGTCTGGTCACCGGATGGGACCAGGATCGCCTACACGACCAGCCTCGACGGAACAGTGCCATGCGTGGACATCGTTCCGGCCGCGGGCGGAGCAGCTGTTCGGGTCGGGTGCTCCTTGGAGTTCCCGGTCTGGCATCCCGACTCGCAGACGCTGATCGTCCGTGACTCCCGGATCGCGGGAGCGCCGTTGGCCAGGCTGGCAGCCCGCCCGAACGCAGCTCGGATCGCCGTCCTGCCGGGATCGAACGGAGCAACGCACACCGCGGCGTCGACCGATGGCAGGTGGCTCGCCTTCGTGCCAGCTGACCAGACCAGCCGCGTCGCCGTCCTGCCCATGGCCGGCGGCACGGCCCGGCTCAGCCCAGAGATGGCCCAGTCCTCAATTTCGCGCGTCTCGTGGCGACCCGACAGCGACTACATCGGAGTGCTTAGCCGTCAGTCCGGCATCGACCGCATCAACGCCATCCTGGTCTCCGGCGGCACGCCTGGCTATCCGAGCTTCGTGATGCAGGCAGCCGACGGCCAGACCATTCACGATCTGACCTGGCAAGGTCTCAGCACGCTGATCAAACCGACGCCCGAGAGCACGGGTCCATCGCCATCGATCGCGTTCGACTCCACTGCGCTGCAGAACGGATCGAACCTCACCTGCAAACTGGACGAAGCTGTTCCCGTCAGTTGTACGTCGCCGTACCGAGGGTCCAGCCTGACCAGCGGGCCGCACACGTTGCGGGTGACGGCGGTAGAGCCAGGCGGACCGACGTTCTTCGGGCGAAAGGTCGTTGCAGCGCGTAGCTTCACGGTTGACGCGACGGCGCCCGTAGCGCGCATTATCGCTCCGACCTTCGGAGCGACAACCGCGTCCAGCGCCATGGTGACCTACACGGCGACGGACTCCTCAGGTGTCGCGTCGTACGACGTGCGCTACCGAACAGCTTCGGCATCGGGTGCCTTCGGCAGCTACGCCTACCCGAGGATCGCAACCAGCGGAACTAGTCACAGCCTGGGTCTCGCGCCGGGGTATGAATACTGCGTATCGGTCCGGGCCCGTGACGTCTTCGGCAACACCTCTGGCTGGAGCGCGGAACGCTGCTTCTCCAGACCTCTCGACGACCGCGTGCTGAGCGCTTCCGCCGGCTGGACCCGTGGTACGGCGTCGGGCCTGTACTACAGCACGTCGACCTACAGCACGAGGTACGACGCTTCGTTGACCGTGCCCGTCAAGGTCAAGCGTGCCTACCTGCTCGCGACTAGGTGCCCCACGTGCGGAGTGGTCTCCGTATATCTCGGCACCCGCTATCTGACCGCGATCAACCTGTACGCCGCCACAACGCAGCGGCAGGCGCTGATCAGCCTTCCGGCGCAGACCTCGGTGCTGGGCGGCACGCTTCGGATCGCCACCAGGTCCACCGGCAAGCTGGTCCAGATCGACGGTCTCGCCATCCGCCAGACCTAACGCAGTCCCGTCCGGCGGGAAGCGCGCGGTTCGCTTGCTTCCCGCCGGTTCAGACAGGAGCGTTGCGGTTGGTTGCGGTAGATGACGTCCCGGCTGGTCATAGTGCGGCAGAATTGCGGACACCGGCAGGGTTCCCGCCGGACTCCTACGGCGTTTGGGCGTCATTAGGGAATCGACTCGGCGTTACGCACCGGTCGCCACAAGTTCACCGGGCCTGGGGACGCTCCGAGTGTGCGCATAGTGATGGTCGCCGAGTCCTTCCTGCCGCAGATCAACGGAGTCGCGAACACGGTTCGCCACGTGGCCGACCGGTTGTTGGCGCGCGGGCACCAACTGCTGATCATTGCCGCCGGTCCCGGTCCCGACAGCTACCACGGCGTCCGGGTGATCCGGGCCCGCAGCTTCGGCATCCCTGGCTACAAGGAGTTCCC
>JAWWOY010000948.1:0-2969 GCA_033851195.1 Kribbellaceae bacterium
TACCAATCAGCGAGCATAGACACCTTGCGGCGCAGGAGGAACCGCCTGTTGACCGCCACAGCCGCCGTCGCCGCCGGGCACACGACATGGGGACCCCGGCGGACTCGCGAAACGCCGGGACTGTTCACCCCGATCAAGTCGGACAGTTGATTAATGTCGTCCTGTGACGGACCAACTTGTAGAGACAGCTGACGAGATGCAGGCACACCTCCGCGAGTTGGAGGCGCAGCTCGAGGAGTATCCCGACGAGCGGGGCGAGATCCTGCTCGATATCGCCGCCGCCAGGCTCGAGCTGGGAGAGCCGGACCTCGCGGTAGCGATCTGGCGTGACCTGATCGCCGAAGGCGGCGAGGACGGTGACTACGCACGGGTGGAGCAAGCGGAGTACCTGTTCGGCGTAGGCCAGGAGGACAAGGCTCGCGCCGAACTGGCGGCATTGAAGGCGACACGTCGGACGTCTGGCGGCGGATGGCAGGCCGCGGCCGAGCTGCTTGAGGAACGCGGTGAGCTGGCCGAATCGCTGGGCTGGTACACGATGGCGACCGAACGGTTCACGCCCGAGGAGATGGCTAGTCTCGGTGAGGACGCCGGCTGGGCCTCCCTACCCGGCCTGTTGGTGCGGAGCCGCCGTCGCGTGCGGAATGGGATGGGCTTACCCACCGACGAGACCGACGAGCTGGTGCAGACCGAGGAGGAGATCCAGGAGCGCTTCCTTCGGGCGTTCCCGTCCGCCGAAAAGGCCATGGAAACGATGCGCGCACACCGTGGTGTCCCAACCGAGGACCCGACAGCTGGTGTCCCGACCGAGGACCGGACATTGTTCTGGCCGCGGGCCGAGTTCGATGCGGCGCGCGAGCGTTGGCCCGACGCGATGGATCAGGGTGTGAGCCAGGCGCAGTACTACCGCGACCTCGAGGCAAAGCTGGACAAGATGGCGAGCGAAGGAGTCCGCCGGGTCAGTGCCGTGCCCTGCAGCGTCGAAAGCTTCGCCCAATTCCTCGGCCGAGTCGGCGATCGCCCGCTGGACTCGTCGGCCGCACGGCGGGACTATCTCGACGCCCGCTACAGCGACGGGCACTACCTCGAGTGGCCGCCACCGCGGAACCAGCCGTGCTGGTGCGGATCGGGAACGAAGTACAAGAAGTGCTGCGGAGCGCCGACCCACTAACGACTCGCAGAACCTCCCGAGACACGGCAGTGCTGCCAGGGAGGCAGCTCTGTGGACGGGTCAGAGCTGGTGGCGGGGCGCACCGGCACGCGACTGCAGGCCGATGATGGCGGCTGCCCGCCCGACGTCCGTGAGCTGAAGTGTCTGGTTCTGCCAGTCGCCGCCTTCCTGCAGCCACCCGAGGGTTTTGGCGTTCCGCTGCCAGTCCCGGCCAGCGCTCCTCACGACCCGCGGCGAGGGCGGGTTCCCCTCTTGAGTCGACCACCGCTCCGCCACAGCGTCGTAGACCACTGCATCCACAGCCTTCTCCGACGTCTCGCCAGCGACGGTCAATAGGTGAGCCGCCCGCACCATCGCCACATCGGCGTCGAAGTCGTCACCAGTCATCGCCCGCACCGCCAGCGCCGCGAACAGCCGCTCATCATCGGCAAGGCACCTCTGGCCCGCAGCAGACACCGCCAGCTTGCGGCCCCGTTTCGTCAGCAGCCGTGCCCGCCGCAGGAGCTCATGGAGCTCGAGCAGCGCGATCACGTCCGCCTCGGAGTTCGCCTTGTAGCCCGACAGGTCATACCACTTGAACCGGTCGTTCAGCGTCACCACCAGCGCCTTCGGCAGGTAACCCGCCTGGGTCAGCGTCACGCCGTCACCCACCCCAGTGAGCAGCGCTAGCGCCGGTGCCAGCGAGTCCGCCAGCCCCTCGGGCATCACCGCCGACTTCCGAAGCAGCGGCAGTACCTCCGCGAACAGCCGCTGCCGGACCGGGCCGTTGGTCAACCGCGTCCACTGCTCCATGCGTTCGGCGCGGACTGCCTCCAAAGGTGTACGACCACCGAACCGGGTCGTCGGGAGCTCCAGATATGCAGCCGTCAACCGTGCCGCCTGTGCTTTCCAGCCGCGACCACCGACAACTAGGTCACCTGTCACGATCGCGGCCTCGAGCATCGCGCTCACGTCGTCGCGAGCCTGCGACTCGTCGATGCCCATCACCGAGCCCCACGACAGTACGTCGCTGTCCGGCGGCTCAACACCCGATCCGTCCAATGCCTCCCGCAAAGCCTGACGGCCAACCTCGGGTGATACCTCGTAGGCGTCAATCACGCGATGCGTCAAAGGATCCCTGCAGATGGCTGCGTATCGGTCCAGCCCGGCGGCAGACAGCAGATCGCCCAGCGACCTGGCGATCTCGTGGTGCTCCGCAGCGCCGGTCAACCACTTCGCCGGCAGGAAGTACCAGACGAACTGCTGCACCTTCATCTGGGTCAGGTCCGCCAGCCCGCCGCCATCGGGCAGCATCCACTCCATCGCCGCGCGCGCGTGGTCGGCCGAGGTCTCATCCATGCCGTCGTACAGGCTGTCCAGGTTGCTCACCGTGCCTAGTATCCCGTAACGGGACCGCCCTCACGGGACACTGGTCTTCCCTGGCGTCGGCAACGCGTGTCACCCGGCCGCGCTCCCGCCGGTGATACGTCCGCTCGGTGGGTCTGCGTATCGGCGTTCGGCTGTGACCGTTAACGCTGTCTGGCGGCCGTTCAGCGTGTCGACGGACCGTGCCGAACGCTGCCAGACCCTGGCGGATGAGACCCACTTACCTGCGTCGCCCAGGGCAATCCGACGGTTCCGCCTCCTCTCTGCGTCTTTCCGACAGTCGGCCAAGAGCCCCGAGTTCCGCCGCCACGCCCACGAACTGCGCGCCGCCATGACCGCAACCGCCCAGCGCTGCCGGCGCCGACCGGGGGATGGAGATCTGCTAGCCCGTGCGGCTTTAGTGGTCTGGGGGATATGGAGCAACCGCAAAGTCGGC
>JAWWOY010000978.1:0-6489 GCA_033851195.1 Kribbellaceae bacterium
TCCCGCAACGCGGCCCGCTCGGCGGGTGACATCCCGGCCGAGCCCTTCGCCAGCAGGTCGGCGAACTCCCGGCCGAGCCGCTTGCCGGCCTCCGACTCGGGTCCGGCCCGGGCGGCCAGCTCGCCGAGGGTGAGGCCGGTGCGCTCGGCGGTGTAGACGCCGCCCTTCTCCAGCACCGACGAGGCGATCAGCACCTTCTGCTCCAGTGCCGGCAACTCCAGCAGCCGGGCCAGGCGCAGCTCCATCCGGATCGCTGGCGCGAGCCCACCGAGCACGGTGAGCGCGTTGATGAACAGCTCGATCTTCTTGGCTAGTGCCTCGGCCCGCAGCGCATCCACCTGCATCTGGGCCGCGAGGTCGGTGCCGGGCAGAACGGTGGCCTGCTCGACCTTCGCCAGCTCGTCTGCCTTCTCGCTCGCCAGATAGGCCTGAGCGCCCGGAAGCCCGGCCGCGACCACGCCGGCCACGATCCCGGCCATCAACGGTGCGGCCCCCGCGGTGGCGAAGGTCGCGACCACGATCGCCGCGTCGGTGGCGACCTCGAACGCGAACTTCTTCCACCACTCGGCGGTGTCCCGCTCGGCGATCACCCCGCGGGCCACCAGGACGTCGAAGTTGCCGGTGATCTTCTGGACCAGCACCCGGTTGCGGACCGGTACCAGGTCATACCAGTCCGGCTCCTTCGCCTGATACTTCGCCCGCACGTCCTTGGCCAGGTTGAGCTGCTTGGTCATCTCCTGCTGGATCTGCACCCGAGCCTGGTACGGATCCTTCTGCGTGGCAAGCTCGGCGAGCCGGGCCTCGGCGTTCTCCGGGTCCTTGAGGATGCCGAACAGCCAGGGGTACTGTGCGGCGTTCTCGCCGACCAGCATCGACGACAGCGCCCACTGCGCGCTGAGCTCGCGGTACTTCTCCCCGCCGTCCTGGGTGTGCCAAGTGGCGTCGGGTGCCTTGCCGGGTTTGAAGGTGACCGGCGAGGTGGGTGCCACCGGGTTGTGCTCGTTGTACTTGAACCCGACCACCTGCTCGAGCATCCGCTTCTGCTGCCGGCGCAGCGCGAGCAGGCTGCCGGCGACCTTGGTCATCGCCATCGCGCGCTGGTTCTGCTCCTGTGAGCTCTTCAGCGTCGCCTTCGGGTCCGCGGACTGCTCGCCCCACAGGCGTTTGTACTCCGACTCCAGGTAGGCGATGTTGTCGTTGAGGTTCTTCTTCGCCTCGGCCCCGACCACGGTCTTGAAGCTGTCCGCGGACACCTTGATCGGGCCGACGGTCATCGCCAGCTCCGGCCACTCCTTGAGGATCTTCTCCAGCAGGAACGCCTTGAGCTGGGCGAGCACCCCGATCTCGGGCCCGAACGCCTCGAGGATGGCGCGCAGCGTGCTCCGGTCGTTCGGCCCGAAAAACAGCGAGTAGTGGTAGACGAGGATGTTCGCGAGCTTCTCGTGCGGCAGGCCCTCGAAGTTGCCGATGTCCTTGACCAGCCCGGCATCCGGCGGGGACGCGCTGAGTGCGGCCTCCACCTTCGCGTCCCGGTCGGCGCCGCCGGCCGGCGCCCGTTGCATGACCGTCGACACCGCGGCGTTCCCCGCCTGAGTCTGCAGCCGGAGCACGCCGGTCGGTCCGTAACTCTCCCACTCGTGCGGACGCTGTGCAGGCGCGGGCCGGCGCACGTGCGGCTGGTGGGACGGCTGGGCAAGTCGGGCGTCGCCGGATGCGAACTCAGCCATGGGCCTCCCTTCGCGTCGACCTGGTCCGGCGCGCCACCTGCCGCCCATTCGTCCGAACCTGCCCCAGGATGACGATCCACCCAGTCTCCGACGTGGCAGCGGCACACCCAAGGGCGGCGCCTCCAGCCGGACGGGCAGTGCCGAGTGCCCTTTCGGGCAGCCGCGATGTCGGCCGATGACCGGGTAGTTCAGTAGGTTCGGGGCGATGTCTCGACTACTGTCTGCGTCCCCAGCGTTGGACTGTCCGGCGAGGCCTCGAGTAGCTGGGCGACAGCTGGGCGCCTTGACGGGCCGGCCGTCAGCGCGACGGGACTGTCACCGTGACATGTGCGTGGCTTCAGTGGCCTCGCCGTGCCATGAACTCCAGAGCCGTGCATAGACGCCGCCCCGGGCTACCAGCTCGTCGTGGCTGCCCAGTTCTACCAGCCGACCGTCTTGCATCACGCCCACCCGGTCGGCGTCGTGGGCGGTGTGCAGGCGATGGGCCACCGCTATCACCGTGCGGCCTTGAAGCACGGTGGCCAGTGCACGTTCCGTGCGGCGGGCGGTGCGCGGACTTAGCAGTGCTGTCGCCTCATCCAGGATGACTGTGTGCGGATCCGCTAGCACCACCCGGGCGAGCGCCAGCTGCTGGGCCTGTGAGGGATCGATGTGGTGGCCGCCCGGGCCCAGGTCGGTTTCCAGGCCGTTCGGCAGCCGGGCAACCCACTGGTCCGCGCCGACGCTGACGAGCGCTGCGTACAGCTGGTCGTCCGTGGCCTGCGGAGCGGCGATCAGGAGGTTGTCGCGGAGCGGATCGCGGAACACGTGGGATTCCTGCGTCACGAGGACGACTTCTTGTCGCAGACGTTCCGGAGCGAGATCGGCGACCGGGATGCCTCCCACGGTCACGGTGCCTTCTCGGGGGCGCTCGGCTCCCGAGAGCAACCGCCCGAGCGTGGTCTTGCCAGCTCCGGACGGGCCGACCAGCGCGATGCGTTCACCGGGCCGGATCGTCAGATTCACATCGTGTAGCACATCCGTGCCGTCGTAGGCGAAACGGACACCGGCGATCGCGATTGTTCGATCGTCTGGCACCAGCGACGTGTCCGGCTCGGACTCGCCGCTCAGGGCCACGCCCTCGACGCGGGCGAGGGACGCCACACTGGACTGCAGTTGCTCGAGTCGCTGCAGGATCGAGTCGAGTGGCTGGGAAAGCTGGCGCAGGTACAGCGCCGCGGCAACCACCGCACCCAGACTGACCGCGCCGTTGTCGTACAACACGGTCCCGATCAGCAATGTCCCGGTCACTGGTATGACGTAGGAGATGTCGGTCGCGGGGAACAACACGCTCCGCAGATACAGAGTGCGCAGTTGCGCGGCAATATTCTCGTCGACCACCCGTGCACACACATCGATCCGGTGCTGCTGGAGGCCGAGTGCCTCAACCGTGCGAGCGCCTGAGGCAGTGGCGGAGAGCTGCTCGGCCATTACCGAGCCGGCCGCGCCCTGGGCGAGGTAGGCGGTTCGGGCGCGCCGCAGGTACCAACGGACGGCGAACCAGATGCCGGACAGACCCACAACCCCGACACCGCCGAGCACGGGGTCGAGAACGAAGACGGCGGCCATGATGAGCAGGGCCTGTACAGCCGATATCAGCACGTCGGGGGCGACGATGCCGCCGATCGCCGTCACGTCCGCAGTCCCGCGAGCGGTCAGATCGCCGGTACCGGCACGCTCCACCACCGAGGCCGGAAGCGCCAGCGCCCGGTCGACAAACTGCTCACGCACTCGCGCCAGAAGCCTCTGGCCGAAGCGGAAACCGACATGGCCGGCGTAGCGGGACAGCAGCAGTTGCCCGACTGAACACGCCAGAATCAGCGCCGCCATCTGATCGACAGCGGCCACGCCCCGTCCGTCCATGACCATGTCGACAATGCGGCCGAGCAGCCATGGGGTGACAAGACCGACGCCTGCCGACAAGGCTGTGAGGAGCAGCAGCGCTGCGAATCCGCGTGCGTCACTGCGGATCAGTCGCACCGCGGCGCCGCGTACGTGCGCGGCATCGGCGACCGGCAGCGCGGTGTCCGTCCGGCTGGCTGGGTGGCTCATCGCTCGGTCTCCGTTCCGACGGAAGCGGCTCCGAGGACGTCACCGGCCTCGTGTTCATCTCCGTCCTCACCGCGTGCCACTAGCCGCCGGTAGCCGGGCACGGACGCCAGCAGTTCACGATGGGTTCCCGTGGCGGCGACTCTGCCGTCCACCAGGTAGTGGACAGTGTCCACCTGGTCCAGGAGCAGTGGCGAGGTGCTGGTGGCGAGGGTGGTTCTGCCCGCCCGGACGTCACGCAGCCGTTGGGCCATGACGGCCTCGGTGTGCGCGTCGACGGCCGATGTCGGTTCCACCGCGAGCAGCACCTCGGGATGGGCAAGCAGGGCGCGGGCCAGCCGGACCCGTTGCCGTTGTCCCCCGGAGAGGTTCCGGCCCTGTGGTTCGATCACCGAGTCCATCCCGTTGGGCAGGCCTTGGACGATGTCCTCGGCGGCGGCGGTGGCCACCGCCGCCGCAAGGTTGTCCTCGTCTGGACTGTGGCGACCGGCGACAACGTTCCGGAGTGTCCCGGCGAAGAGGTCGGCGTCGTTGTCGGCGACCAGGATCCGGTCACGGACCTGCTCGCGTGCGATCGCGCCGATGGGCCGTCCGCCCCATTCCACGTCCGATTCGGCGAATCGACCGAGCCGGTCCACCACATGGACGGCCTCCGCGTGGTTGTCGCAGGCGAGAGCGGTGAACTTCCCGTGCGGGACGGTGACGCCGGAGGCCGGGTCGAACACGCCAGCCGGCCCTGCCGGGGCCTCCAACGATGGTCCGCTCTGGGCAGGGCCGGGGTCGAGGCTGAGGAAACGGATAGCCCGACGGGCCGACACCAGGCCCCTGGTGATGTCGTAGCCGCCCTCCAGGAAGGACGACACCGGTACCACGAGAACAGCGACATAGCCGTACACCGCGACCAACTGACCGACACTGATGGCCCCGTCGACTGCCATCCGGGCCGCGAGCCAGATCACCGCGGCCAGGAAGATACCCGGCAAACCGGATGCGAGGGCCTGCACCCAACTGGTCACCGCACCCACTCGGTAACCGTCCTCAAGGAGCCGCCGGGACTGCGCGCGATAACGGTTGGCGAATGCCTCCTTGCCACCGAGACCGTTCAGCACGCGCAGTCCGCCGACGATGTCGCCGAAGCGTGCGGCAAGTTCCCCCGATCGGTCTCTGTAGGCCGCCTCGGCACCCTGGAGGCGTCCCAGCAACGGCCCGATCACCACCACCAAGGCCGGCACTCCGAGCAGTACCACCAGGGCCAGCAGCCAGGAGACCTGGAAGAGCAGGACAGCAACCACCGCATAGGCGACGACCGCACCCACCCCCGGTCCGGTGACGGTGAGGGCCTGGGCCATGACACGGACATCGCCAATCCCGATGGTCACCACCTCACCTGCCGAGATAGACCTCGGCAACGCGGCACCAAGTCTGGTGGCCTGCCGGACCAGCACCTTGGCAGTCCGATTCCCCGCATCCATCCGTACCTTGGTCATGGTGCGGTGACGCATGATCGCCAGCCACGCGTTCAGCACTCCGGTCGCGAACAAGACCGTGACCCAGGCAAGCGTGGCCCGGAAATTGTCTCTCCGCAGGCCATCGTCAATGGCACGGGACAGAAGATACGGCGGCAGCGTGAGACCCACCATCCACAAACTGCCAAACGCCGAGCCTTTGACGACGCGTCCTGGCTGGCTTGCGACAAGCCACCACAGGTAACGGACGGGGCTGCGGACGTCGGGGACGCCGGGATCGGAACAGCCATCTATTCTCAACGGGCTTGCTCCAAGTCTCTTCCGCCGGCCCGGCCGGAAGTCCATGATGGACGGTTGGACCGCACATTAGTCGTGGTTGATGGTGGGGAGGCCGATTCGCGGACCGCCCCTGTCGCTTGAGCCAACTTCCTGCCACTTGCTACCTCCATTGATCGCTGCGCCCGAGTTCCGGCCATTGTTGCCACGTCCTCCTGATAGCTGCCAACCCAGACCAGCGCGGCGCATGCGGACGGGGCTTAACCGGCGATCAGACGCCAGGCAGCCGACGGCGGCGGCGCCCGCCCATGCAACATTCGGTCCGGGAGCCGACGGTTTTCATGGCGCCGACGAATAATGCGTGCCGTTCGTCGCAGCGAACGTGCCGTTCACCGAACGGCGCGCGGGGCAGCCTCAACTGTCCTCGATGGTGCTGGCAGATTCGGAGCCAATCCCCACCGCCCAGGGATCGGAGCACTCCATGGACCAGCACGACGACGCCACGATCGAGAGCCCCGGCCCCTGGAGCGTCTCCCGGCGCCGGGCCTTGCAACTCACCGGCGGGCTCGCCGTCGGTGCGCTGGCCGCCTCACCCACCACAGCCATCGCCGCCACTCCCGCGGTGACCACCACAGACGCAACCGACAGTCCGGGATCCGCGACTGTGGCCGAGGGCACCAACTTCATGGTGGCGGTCTCCCCGGACGGCCGGTTGCTCGCTTTCGACCTGGTCACCGCGATCTGGGTACTGGATGCGAACGGCGGTACGGCCAGGCGGCTGACCGACGACCTGCAGGATGCGACCCGGCCACGCTGGTCGCCGGACGGGTCCCGGCTGGTCTTCCAGTCATATCGCGACGGGAACTTCCACCTCTGGACGATCGGCCCCGACGGCTCGGGCCTGCGCCAGGTCACGTCGGGCCGATACGACC
>JAWWOY010000387.1:0-2582 GCA_033851195.1 Kribbellaceae bacterium
TCGGCAGGAACGAACTCGAGCACCGAACGGATCCGGTCGGCCACCTCGTCGGCGGTCTCGGTCACGGTGCTCTTGACGTCCACCACACCGGCCACGAAGGCCTTGGACCACTCGTTGTCGACCAGCGGCTTCAGGTCGTCCGGCCCGGTGCGGCCCACCTCGTAGTTCAGCGCGTCGATGTTGGCGTCGAGGACCTTCGGGAAGATGGCGTGGGCCCGCTCGGGCGCCGAGGCGAAGGTCGGCCGGTGGTCGAGCACCCAGGCGCCGAATTCGCGGTCCTCCTCGTCGGGGAAGTACCCGGGGGTGCCCGAGTAGTTGCCCCAGCAGGTGTGCACCCAGAACTGGCAGTCCGCACCCTCCATCGCGGTGTTGAGTACCTCGACCTCCCAGTCGCCCATTCCGTACGGCCAGACGAACTCGTCCACCTGGATGATGTCGCAGCCGTTGTCGGCAAGCTCCTTGAAGTCCTCGTTGAACGCCTTCGCGATAGCGAGTGCGAGCTCCTTGGTCTCCTTGTAGTACTGGTTGTTGGTCGCGGCGGCGAGCACCTGGATGCCGGTGTACGAGATCTTCACCGGCTTTTTCGTCGCCTTCCGCACCGCCCGCAGGGTGGCCATATGGAACGGGTACTCCCGGCGTACCTCGCCGACACAGGTCGGGGCATAGAGCGTGGAGTAGATCGGCAGGCCGATCGGCGGACCCGACAGCTTGTAGCCGGTCATGCGTTCCACGTAGTGGTAGAGGATCTGGCCGTACGGCGAGTCGCCCCCGTACACCTTCCCGTCGCTGATCACGTCGAGCCCCGCGGCCTCCTGGTCGTGGACGATGGCGCCGACCGCATCCTCGAATGCCTCGCGGCTGATGGCGTCGTAGACGAACTCACCCTTGGGATAAACGGCGTACGCCTGCCCGTCGTACCACCGGGGGTTCGGGTAGTTGCCCACCATGGTGGTGGGGAGCAGCACATCCTGCGATCCGACTAGCATGGTGGCCCCTTTCGCCCCGGAAGCCCGAAGCTCCGGTCGTGTCGATGACGGACAGCCCGAACGCTACGGCTGGCGGCGGCCCGTTTCTCCGGCGTGACGGGGTGAATCCGTGGGCCGTTCCTCGTCCTGGGCGGGCGGATTTTCGACCAGGATCCGCCAATCCACGGCAACGCAGCCGTCGGTGCCGGCGAGTACGGGGTTGAGGTCGAGCTCCGCGATCTCCGGAGCCGCGACGAGGAGGTCGCCAACCGCGCAGATCACCGCGGCAAGGGCGTCGAGATCGACCGGGTCGGCACCACGGGCTCCGGTGAGCACGGGGTAGCCGCGCAGGCCGGTGAGGAGACTACGGGCATCTTCGCGATTCAGCGGAGCGAGGCCCAGAGCCACGTCGTCGATCGCCTCGACGAAGACCCCGCCGAGGCCAACCAGGACGGTCGGGCCGAACTGGGGGTCGCGAAGACCGCCGATGATGACCTCGATGCCGGTGGCCTGACGCTGTATGAGTACCGCCGCGCCGGGAGCGAGGGTGAGCAGGTCGGCGGCAGCAGCGTGAACCGCGGGCAGATCGAGCAGGCCAAGACGCACCCCGCGCGACTCGGACTTGTGCACGAGCGTCGGGTGGAGCACCTTGGCCACGACGGGGAAGCCGAGGTGGTCGGCGGCGACCGCGGCCTCGTCAGCGTTCGCGCAGGTTCGCCCGGCAACCGTCCGGATGCCCGCGCCGACGATCACCTGCGCGGCCGCCTCGGTGTCGAGCCACCCCGGGGCCAATCGAGCAAGGGCCGACCGAGCCGGGGCTGGACCCGGCGCCTGGCTGGGAGACCGGAGCCTCGCCCCGTAGTGTGCGGCGTGGCCTAGCGCCCGGGCCGTACGTTCCGGCCACTCGAAGCAGGGCACTCCCGCCTGCTGGAGCAGGTCGGCGTTCGGCCGGGAGGTCCGTGGCGCCACCCAACACACATAGACAGGCACCGGCACGCCATCGGATCGCAAGGCCGACACCGCATCACGGACACCGATGGCAACCCGCTCGTCACTCGCCGAGCGTTGGAGCAGGACCGGCACGACCGCGTCGACCTCACCGGAACGAGCGAGCCGGTCCACCAACAACGGGTACAGCTCGGCGAACCGGCTCCACACCGGCGTGATGTCCACCGGGTTCCGCGGGCTGGCGAGCGGTGGCAGCAGTGGGCGCAGCTCGTCCTGCAACTTCGCTGACAACTCGGGCACTTCGAGTCCCTCGTCGGCGAGCAGATCGGCCAGCTCGACCCCGGTACCACCAGAGTTGGTGATGATGGCGACCCTGCGGCCGACGGGCGGCGGCTGGCTGTCGAGCGCCCGCGCGGTGTCCATCATCTCCAGCCCCGAATGGGCCAGGATCACTCCGGCCTGCGCGAATGCGGCCCGCCAGACTCGCTCGTTGCCGGCGAGCCCCGCGGTATGAGACCACGCCGCGCGAACGCCGGCGACCGAGCGGCCGGTCTTGGCGACGATCACCGGCTTGCGCGGGGTGACTTGGCACGCCGCCTCGAAGAACGCGCGACCATCGGGAAGCGACTCGAGGAAGAAGCAGAGCGTGCGGCTGGCCTGGTCGTCAGC
>JAWWOY010000578.1:0-2534 GCA_033851195.1 Kribbellaceae bacterium
GGCTGCCGGACCGGTTCGCCGGGGTTGAACTCTCGCCCCTGGCACCGCTCGGAACCTGCTCGGCCGTCGCGACGGTGGACCAGAACAGGGTCGTCAGCACGATCCGGGGCACCGAGGTGGCCAGCGATCCCACGAACGAACTCGCGCTCGAAGCCGCCGTACGACGTCGGGCCGGCGGGGCGCGGGTGGACCTGGCCGCGTGTCAGCGGGTGGTGCGGGCGCAGGCGGTCGAGGGTCCGGGGTTGTTCGCGCACTTCCAGTTGTTCGCGCTGGTGTCGAGCGCGCGGGACACCGGGTCCGGTCGCGTCGAGGCCCAGATGCTGGTGGACCACCTGACCTTCTGGCAGGAGGTGCTCGGCGAGCAGGCGCAGTTCAGCTTCACGAGCTTCGCCCGGACCGCCGTGCGAGAGCGGATCGACGATACAGTTCGACCGGCACTCGGAGTGCCGTTCGTCGAGGTGCCGGCGCGCAGCAACGGTTCGGGCTACTACGCCGGTACGGCGATCGGTATCGGTTGCGGCGATGAGGAGTTGGGCGATGGCGGCTTCACCCGCTGGACGGCTGACCTGCTCGGCGACGCGAAGGAGCGCTGCCTGATCTCCTGCATATCGACCGAACGACTAGCCGCGATCATCGGCCGGAACACGTTCAGCCGCGGAGCTTGAGCAAGCCGGCTTCGGTCGGGACGAAATCGCAGGCGCCCAGATAGAAGTCGGTGAGGTGGGGCTCGTAGTCGACGTGCAGCCACTGGCAGCCCGCGGCCTTCGCTTCCTCGGCCGCAGTCAGCACCAGTCGGCGCCCGATCCTCTGCCTGCCATGATCCGGATGCACAGCCGTGTCGAGCAAGAACGCATGCGCACCGCCGTCCCAGCAGACCTGGACGAAGCCGAGCAACCGGTTGTTGCTGAAGGCACCGACCCAGGTGAGCGCATGCCGGTCCAGCCGGGCAGCCCAGGGCTGCATCTGCACCGGCCCTTCGAAGGCAAGCGCGTGCAGCCGTGACAGCTCCCGGTCATCCACCGCGAACCTGATCCTGAACTCCAGGCCATCACCCTGTCCATTGGTCACGCCGCGAGCCTGCCGCTCACCCGCGCCGCTGTCGACCGAGATTTGTTGTGCAACTCCAGGGTTGCGCTAACTCTTCTTGATGTGCAACCCTTGGGTTGCACGCAGTCGACACAATGAAGGAGTTACCAATGAACGAGGACCGGATCGAACGTGAGATCAGCATCGACGCGCCCGTCGAGCGGGTCTGGGCTGTCCTGACCGAGCCCGAATATGTCGGGGACTGGTTCGGCCAGGGAGAGCCGATCCCGATCGACTTGCGACCGGGTGGAGTGATGCGGCTCGACCATGGTCAGTACGGGAAGTTCCCGACGGTGATCGTGGACGTGGAACCGCCGCGCTACTTCTCCTACCGCTGGGCCAGCGCATTCCCGGACGAGCTCGCTACCGAAGACAACTCGACGCTGGTCGAGTTCACCCTCACCGCCGAGGGCGACAGCACCAGGCTGCAGGTGGTCGAGACGGGCTTCGCCAAGCTGGCAATCCCGGCCAACATGGTCGAGATCGCAGGCTACGCGAGTCACTCGGGAGGCTGGTCGGTCAAGATCGAGGAGCTCAAGCTGACGGCAGAGAAGACGGCGTGACCGCTGTCGAGGACGTACTGGTGGCGCTGGCCGATCCGACCCGCCGCCAACTCCTCGACGTACTCGCCCGGCGGGGCGAAGCCACGGCCACCACGCTGGCGGTCGAGCTGCCGGTCAGCCGGCAGGCCGTGGTCAAGCACCTCGTCATACTCGGCAAGGCAGGCCTCGTCACCAGCCAGCGGGAAGGCCGGGAAATGCGGTACGCCGTCCGCCCGGACCGGCTCGGGGAAACCGCCCGCTGGCTGGACCAGCTCGCCGCCCGGTGGGATTCCCGCCTGGTCGCGATCAAGCGCCTGGCCGAGTCCTCCGACTGAGAGATCAACCTGGAGCGGCTTCGGTACTGATCAGCACGACTGTGCTGTCAGGAGTGAGGCCCAGGGCTTCACGGTAGATCGGATCAGCCGCGAGAGTTGCACGTAGGCCGGCGAGGGTGGCGGCACCACTCGCACCGGAGGAGATGCCGAGAGCACCCAGATCCGCAACGGCCTGGACAGCCTCGGCTTCCTCGACCGTGACGGAGGCGTCGAGCCCGGCTTGGAGCACCGCCCAGGCCAGGCTCGACGCCGTACCACAGTTCAGGCCCGCCATCACTGTCGTACTGGTTGGCACTGTGACCAGCTCACCGGCCAACAGGCTAGTGGTGACGCACGCAGCCCGTGCCGGCTCCACCCCGAGTACGGCGGGTGCGCCCGGGCCGCTGCGGTAATGGGTCACTGCGGCCTGAGCGATAGAGCCGACACCCATCGGTACGACGACCAGGTCCGGGGGCAGCTCTAGCTGACTGTCGATCTCGCGGAACAGCGTCGAGTAGCCATCCACGATCAGAGCCGGTACGACCTCGTAGCCAGGCCAAGCCGAGTCCTGCACCAACACCCGGCGCGGGTC
>JAWWOY010001004.1:0-2893 GCA_033851195.1 Kribbellaceae bacterium
CTGGCCAGCTCCGGCTCGAGCGGCAACGAGTGGACCGTGCCTCTGCTGTTGGCGGGGTTGATATTGATCTGCGGTGGTGGCGTACTGGTGCGCCGCCGCGTTGTTGCATGAGCCCAAGACAGCGACCGAACCGTCGCTGGGCCGGGTACGCACTCATCATCGCCGGGCTCGTTTCGGCGATGACGAGCGTTGCTCTGCGCCTGTCCGATCACCCCGCTGGCTCCGTGCCACTTGGTCCGCGCATCGTTCATACCTTCGGTCCAATGATCCAACCTGCGCCCAGCCGTACCGGACCCGCACAGCACCCGACCAGGGAGTCCCGCGCGGTGCCCACCAGCATCACGCTTCGGCAGGGCACGTCGGCCGCTGTGGTGGCTGTCGGAATCCGGGCCGACAGATCCTTGATGCTGCCGTCGGCTGAGCTGGTCGGCTGGTGGATCGGCGGGCGACAACCTGGCGACCCGACTGGAGCCGCTGTCCTGGCCGGACATCTCGACGACGATCAGGGCCGCGTCGGCGCACTCGCGACGATCGGATCACTGCGGCGGAACGACCCGCTCATCGTGCGCACCATGACCGGCACTGTCCATTACCGCGTCGTCTCGCTGCAGACATACAGCAAGACACAACTGCCGCAGTCCTTGTTCGCCGCAGCCGGCCCAGCTCGGCTCGTACTGATCACCTGCGGAGGCGACTACACCCCCGGTCAGGGCTATGCCGACAACGTAGTGGTCACCGCACAGCCGGCCGCCGGCACCTGATCCTCTTCGACTCTGCAGGCGACTACGTCAGGCGGCCGGTTCAGCCGAAGCTGAAGCTGAAGCTGAAGGCGGAGATGCCGGGGCTGTAGGTGAGCGTCATGGTCTTGCGTTCAGGCCTGGGCTTGTCGACGAGCTGGTAGGCGTTGGGGGTGCCGGTGACGGTGATCGTCTTGTCCGGCTCGCCGGGGATGGAAACGGTGACGATGCCTTCGCCCGAGAGGACGTGGTAAACCTTCGCGGCCTGGAAGTTGAGACGCGCCGGGGAGCCCTTGCTGGAGGTGACGTAGTCCCCTCGCGGGATATCAGTCGGTGCCGAACTCCATCGCCGCGCGATCCAGGGCCTCGGCCTCGTCGTCGGGCGCCTCGCCGCGCGCCACGATCGCGTCGGCGCCACCGGCCGGCGTCGGCCCGATCAACTGGCTGTGGGCGGGCCCGATGAGCCCCAGTCCGGCGTACTCCTCGAGCTTGGCGCGGGAGTCGGCGATGTCGAGGTTGCGCATGGTCAGCTGGCCGATCCGGTCCACCGGGCCGAACGCGGCGTCGTACGTGCGCTCCATCGACAGCCTGTCCGGGTGGTAGCTGAACGACGCGCCGACGGTGTCCATGATCGAGTAGTCCTCGCCTCGCCGCAGGCGCAGCGTCACCTCGCCGCTGACCGCCGAGCCCACCCAGCGCTGGAGCGACTCGCGCAGCATCAGCGACTGCGGGTCGAGCCAGCGGCCTTCGTACATCAACCGGCCGAGCTGCCGGCCCTGGGCGTGGTAGTTCGCGATGGTGTCCTCATTGTGGATCGCGTTCAGCAGCCGCTCGTAGCCGATGTGCAGCAGCGCGAGGCCGGGGGCCTCGTAGATGCCGCGGCTCTTGGCCTCGATCACCCGGTTCTCGATCTGGTCGGACATGCCCAGGCCGTGCCGGCCACCGATCGCGTTGGCCTCCTTGACCAGGTGCACAGCGGACTCGAACTTGACCCCGTTGATGGTGACGGGACGACCGTGCTCGAAGCGGATCGAGACGTCCTCGGTCGCGATCTCGACCGCCGGGTCCCAGAACCGCACGCCCATGATCGGGTCGACGATCTCGATGCCGTGGTCGAGATGCTCGAGCACCTTGGCCTCGTGGGTCGCACCCCAGATGTTGGCGTCGGTGGAATAGGCCTTCTCGGTGCTGTCGCGGTAGGGCAGCCGATGGGCCAGCAGCCACTCCGACATCTCCTTGCGGCCGCCGAGCTCGGTAACGAAATCGGCGTCGAGCCAGGGCTTGTAGATCCGCAGGAGCGGGTTGGCGAGCAGGCCGTAGCGATAGAACCGCTCGATGTCGTTGCCCTTGAACGTCGACCCGTCGCCCCAGATCTGGACGTCGTCCGCAAGCATCGCGCGCACCAGCAAGGTGCCGGTGACCGCGCGCCCGAGCGGGGTGGTGTTGAAGTAGGTCCGGCCCGCCGAGCGGATGTGGAATGCGCCGCAGGTGATGGCGGCGAGACCCTCCTCGACCAGCGCCTCCTTGCAGTCCACCAGCCGCGCAATCTCCGCGCCGTAGGCCATGGCACGGCCGGGCACCGAGTCGATGTCGGGCTCGTCGTACTGCCCGATGTCGGCTGTGTACGTGCAGGGGATGGCGCCCTTGTCGCGCATCCAGGCGACGGCGACAGAGGTGTCGAGACCTCCCGAGAAGGCGATCCCGACGCGTTCGCCGGAGGGCAGCTGGGTGAGCACCTTGGACATGGGTTAAGTATGCAGCCTCTCGCATAATTATTCTAATTGGCGGTTGTCGAGACCTACCGCTCGGCGTGTTCGTCTCGGTCTGGCCGGCCCGGGAGCCGCTCAACCAGGTCCGAAGCGCGGCTGCTGTGGTGCTCGACAAGCAGGTCTGCCCGGCGTCGGGCGGCGCAGAACGATCACGCAGCGATTGTGAACTGCCGACAGGTCAGGCGGAGGCTTGGCTCGCTTCGGGATCTCGGTCGAGGCTGGGCGTCTGATCGCGTCCAGGGGTTGGGGGTGACGGTTAAAGGGAGTTGATCAGGGTGAGGAGGCGCTGGGCCGAGGAATCCCAGGAGAAGGCGGCCGCGCGGGTACGGCCGGCGGTCGCCAACTCGGCCCGGCGGGCGGGCGTTGAAACCGAGGTGACTGCATCGG
>JAWWOY010000592.1:0-23169 GCA_033851195.1 Kribbellaceae bacterium
TCGGCGAAGCGGGACGCAGGTCGACGACAACGTCGAACACCGCGCCGTACGAGCACCGGACGAGCTTCGACTCGCCGGCTCCGGACCGCAGGTGCAGCCCGCGGATGACGCCCTTGGCGGAGCGCGAAATGCTGTCCTGCGCGAAGCCGCAGGGATCGAGCCCCGCCGCCCGGACGATCTCGGTGTCGAAGGTTCGGCAGAAGAAGCCCCGCTCGTCGACGTGCGGCGTAGGCCTGAACAACAACGCACCGGCGATCGCCGGCACCTCGATGACGTCCATCGGTCCCCCTGTCTGGTTCGGTCAGCTGTGGTCGGGGGCCCTGGCGGGGCCGGCCGCGGAGAATAGCCGTTGCGAAAGTACGGCGTACTGCTGGTCGAGCAGTTCCCCGTACCGTTCGTTCGTCTCGAGCAGGTGGCATTTCAACTGTGCACCGGACTTCTCGAGGGTCCGGAACTGCTCGATCAGCCGCGGCACGTCGAGCGTGCGGATAGGCTGGCAGAACTCTTCCTGGCCCATGCCCTTCATCAACATGTCGTTCTTCGACGAGTAGCCGATGGAGATCGTCGGCTTCGCGAGCTTCAGAGCCCCCAGCACGTTGTGAAAACGGGTCGCCACGACGACGTCCATCATCGACATGCGTTCGAGGAGTCCGCTCAACGAGGGAGCGAACTCTGTCACGATCCGGCCGTCCGCGAGTTCTGGTCGGCTCCGCCGGACGCCTGAGGTGACCGCCGATGCCACGGGCTCATCGGCTGCATCGCCGGTGAAGAGGCGCACCTGGTAACCCTCATCGACGAGCCACTGAACGAAGGTCGTGAGCTTCGCTACATACGTGGCGTAGATGTCGTCGGCCTCTCGGCGATCGACGTAGGTGCCGTGGTACTCCATAACCCCCACCCCGACCGTCCTGACCTCGCGCTCCTCATCCGCCCTGTGGTTGTCTGCACTGGGTGTCGGAAGCGCGAATGCCAGGTCGGGGTACACCTCGTCGCGAGAAGTGTCGACGCCCATCATCCGCATCGCCTCTTTGGACGTCTCGTCTCGATAGGACCGATACGCAGCCAACTTCGCGGCCGTCTTCAGGACCCAACCAGTAGCCGGCTGAGTCGTGGAGTCGGCTCCGACGCTGACGAACGCGAACTTCGTACCGCACAACCTCCCCCAGGCGGACACCAGCAGCAGTGCGTACGGGAGGCCCCATGGTCTGATCGGGAGCGTCGATTCGAGGACACCCGACCCGGGGACGACGACGACATCGAATCGGCGTATCCACCAGAGGGTCCGGACTGAATCGATGACCTTGCCGACAGCCTTCAGTACGAAGGTTCGCACTGGCGGCTCGTGGTCGGTCGGACGGTACCAGGACATCGAGAACGCAGGCATGCCGAACTCGCGCTCCACCTCCTCAGGCCCTGAGCACACACAAGTCACCTCTGCATCGGGATGCGCACTCCGCAGGTAAGCCACCATCGACTCGAGTGAGCCTCCGTTGCCGAGGTTGCCTCCTCCGAACAGACCGAAGAGAGCGACTCTTAGCGCGGTCACGACTTCGAACCCTTAAGCCGTCCGGAGACTGTCGCACTCTCCGGAACTTCCATACTCGTTGCGGACCCGGAGGCGACCGTGTCCTCGATCCGGCGCGAGCTTCCAGGCAGCACCCGACTCGCCATCCACTGGGCCAGGTACAGGTAGCAGCGGCCCCGGTCGGACGACGAGAGCGGTGCGCGCCGGATCGCACTGACGAACCCCCAGATGTATTCCCCGGCCAGCCGGACCACTGGGTTCCGCAGCCGGTTCGCGCGGCGCGGGTCCAGGTTGGCGCACCGGTCTCGCATGCTCGTGGTGGCCCGTTCCGCGCGACCCGGATGATCGCGACGGAAGTAGAGGACCTCAGGCACCTGGTAGAAGGGTCCATACAGCGCAAGCTCGCTTACGACAGTCCGGTCGGCGTGGTGATAGCTCTGCTGCAGCGGCGTCTTCCGCAGCACGTCCGACCTGATGACTCCGTAGAAGTCGTCACCGCCCACGGTGAACAGCATGCTGTGGAACCGGACCGGCGCTCGTGGGTCGTTCGTGGCGAGCGAGTAGTCGATCGGAAGCGCGATCTTCCCGTCGCCGTCGATGATCGCCTGCCAGGCGTGAGCAAGGACTACGTCCGGATTCGCGTCCAGCGCCTCGACGCATTTCTCCAGCAGGTCACGGCCGTAGCGGTCGTCGTGCGACGCCCATTTGAACAGCTCGCCGCGGGACTCGTTGAACACCGTGTTGTGGTTGGGTCCGGCGCCGATGTTGACCGGCTGGCGGAGGTAGCGGATCCGCTGGTCCCGCGCCTCGTACTCCCGGCAGATCTGCTCGGTGCGATCCGTCGACGCGTTGTCGGAGATGACCAACTCGAAGTCCTCGTAGCTCTGGTCGAGCAGCGCGTCCAGCGCCTCGGCCAAATAGTTCTCGCCGTTGTAGACCGGAAGGCCGATGCTCAGCCGTGGCACCGCGTTCATGTGTTCCTCATCTCTGTCATGTCCCGCCGGTCCTCAGGTCGGGTCGCTTCCGAATCCAGCTGCTGCCGCTCCCTTACGCCGGCCCGCAGGTACCACCACCAGACGATCGCGCCGAGGAAGGTGGCACTCGCCGCTCCCCAGGCCGAACCGACCGCGCCGCCCAGCGCGCCGCCGCTGACACCGCCGACCAGGTACGCCGCCGACGCGCACAGCTGGGCCCGCAGACTCCGCCGGGCCACGCCGAGTGCGCGCAGGCCGGCAGCCGCGCCGGTGCCGAAGCTGGCATTCATCACCGACAATGTTGCTGGTAGCAACAATGCCGAGGCGGAGAGCCAGACCTCGCCGAGCAGCGCATGGCCCCAGGCGTCCGGCAGGCCGATGACCAGGGCCAGGCCCCAGATCAGCGCCGCTGCGGCCTGGGCGCCACCGAGCAGAAAACAGAAGATCGGCAGCGCCCGCAATGACCGGCGCAGCACCCTCGCCGCCTCCGGCACGGCCACCAGACCGACACCCGACAGCACGATGAAGAACGGGCCGAGCAGCATCTCGGCGCCGCGGACCGTACCGACCGCGGCGATACCGGCGAAGGCCCCCAAGCCGTACATGCGGAACTGGTAAGCGCCGCTGATGGTCAGGTTCTCAGCCAGGTATCGCAGGCCGAGATCGCGGTGCTGCGTGAACCACTGGCGGGCCCGGAACAGCCGAGGCATGATCCCCGCCTGCAGACCGCTGACCAGGGCGGCGAACGCTCCCGCGGCACCCCAGGCCAGCACGAACCGCGTGACGCTGGGGTGGTGCGATGCCAAGAACAACAGCGGGAATAGCGCCACCGCCCAGGTAATGTCGCTGAGGAACGCCTTGCCGCCCTGGCCGGAGGAGAAGAAGGCGAACCGCCAACTGTCCTGCAGCAAGAGCCCCGGCAACACGAACCCCAGTGCGACGAAGGCCGCGCCGAGTCTGCCACCGAGGGCGAGACCAACGGCGACGCAGATCGCCCCGGTCGCCAGGCCGACGGCGATCGCCATGCCGGACGAGCTCGCCACAGCGGTCCGCCAGGAAGATCTGGGCACCGCGCTGAAACGCACCGCCAGCGGATCGGTGGCGAGGCCGCGCGAGATGTTCACCGCCACGCCGTAGGTCACCCAGGCGAGGCTGAAGGCGCCGAACTCCACGGCGCCCAGGGAGCGCGCGACGACGATTCCGACCACGAAGCTGACCATGCTCGTCACGGCCTGGTCGGCGAGTCCCCAGGTGAGGCGGCGCAGGACCCCTCTCATGGTCAGCTCACGACTTCATGCGGCTCAGGCAGCGGGACCAGGTAGGTGGCACCCCAACCGCCGCCTGCCTCGAGCTGCGAGATCACCTCGTCGGCAATGTCCCAGGTGAGCACCAGTACGACGTCCGGCCGGGCCGCCCGCAGGTCGTCGATCGGGCGGATCGGCACGCCGCAGCCTGGGATCCGCCGGCCGTGCTTGCCCGGCGCGGCATCGACCGTGAACGCGAGCAGGTCGGTCCCGACCTTGCTGAGGTCCAGCAGAACCGGAGCCTTCGACGGCGCGCCGTAGCCGAGGACGGTTCGGCCGGCAGCCTTGTGCCGGGCCAGTTCGTCATACAGCGCACCGGCTGCGTGCCACGCGGCTCCTTGCAGACTCGACAGCTGGAGCTCGTCGGAGATCCCGGCGGCATCCTCGTCCTGCAGCGTCTCGGCGACGGACTCGTCGGGCTCGGCCTCGCCCTCGTGCCGGAGCATCACCCGCAGGCTGCCCCCGAACATGTCCACCCGCCGTACCGACTCGACCGTCAGGCCGTGCAGCGCCCCCAGACGCATCACCGCGCCGAGCGACAGGTACGACCAGTGCCCGTGCCGGATGGTGTCGAACTGGTTGCCGATGAAGAGCGGCAGCAGGTGGTGGAACTCGAGCACCAGCAGGCCGCCCGGCGCCAAGCGGTCCGCGCGGAGCTTCATCATGTCGCCGACAGCGGGCTCGTGCGCGATGCCATGCACGTCCACCACCAGGTCGGCGCGTTCGGAGTCCGTCGCCGTCCGGCAGCCCGCGGCCCGGAGGTGGTCGAGCCACGATCCACCGTGGTGGCTGGCGAACTCGTGCACGACCGCACCGCTCAGCTCGGGATGACCGACCAGCAGTTCCTTCACCGACGACTCGGCGTGGGCCAGGCTGGTGGCCGACTCGACCGCCAGCGGCGGTTCGGGCAGCTGCGGCTCGACCGGGCCGAGCTGGACCAGCTTGCAGCCGTGGCACATCCAGAGCTCGAGCGGCCAGCGCGGGTCCGCACCCGGCGTACCGATCGGCGGGAAATGGTCCGCACACGGCTGGGCGCCGAGATCGACCACGGGTACGACGTCGTCGCCGGCACATCCGCGACAGCTGAAGCTCGCCACTTCTCCTCCTCCGGTCACCATTCCGTCACCATGTCAACGTCGCCTTGGCCGTGCTGAACGCCTCGGCGTACTGGGCACGGCACTCCATGCCGCGCAGCCGGGCCAGGCCGGCGAAGACCTCCTCGTCGAACCAGTCGTGCTCGACCTGCGACGGGAACGCCTTGTGCAGGCGCGCGACCTTCTCGCGCAACTGCTCCTCGGTCAGATCCACGTACAGCCACGGCCGGCTGAAGTCGCCGTCCCACTTGGGGATCTCGTAGTTCAGCACCAGGTGATCGCGCCACACCGTGGTCGCCAGTTCGGCGACCGTGCGGTGGTCCTGGTGCGCGTCGGTGCGGCTCGGCGCCAGCACGAGGTCCGGCCGGCTTCCCCTGGCCGCCGCCTCGAGCAGTTCCTTGACGTCCTGCCAGTACGTCGGCAGGCGGCCGTCCGGCAGGTCGGCCGAGGTGACCGTCACCTCGCAGCCGGGCAGGAACAGCTCCGCACTGCGGCGGGCTTCCTCCAGCCGGAGCGGGGTGCCGGTCGCGATCACGAACTCGGCGGTCAGGCCCGGCACGGTCTCGGCGAGCCGGAGCAGCGTGCCCCCACAGCCGATCTCGATGTCGTCCGGATGGGCGCCCAGGGCAACCAGGTGGCTCTGCCGGCCGCGAAGGCCGAGCTGGAACGGCAGCATCAGATCGCCACCACCGCGGGCGCCGGCAGTTCGACGCCAGCGGTGGTGGCACTGGGCAGGGCGGCGGCCGGCACGGCCGCGCTGTTCAGGACCGGGGTGTGTTGGCCGGGGGACGGCCGGGTCCACACCGCCCACGGCTTGGTGCCGGACCGGTACAGCTCCTCGAGCTGGCTGCGCTCCTTGAGCGTGTCCATCGGCGCCCAGAAACCGTGGTGCGGGATCGCCTGCAGCTTGCTCATCGCGGCCAGCCGCGGGAACGCGTCCCCGACCAGGTCCTCGCCCTCGTGCAGCACGTCGAAGACCTCCTTGCGCAGCACGAAGTAGCCGCCGTTGATCCACAGCGGCAGGTCGGTGACCGACCGCAGCCCGTTGATCCGGGCGTCGGTGCCGAACTCGACCACATGGAAGGACGACTGCGGCGGGACCGCGAGCAGGCTCGCGGTGACGTCGCTGGCGAGCACCTGGTCGACGATCTTGTCCATCGGGGCGTCGGTCAGCACGTCGCCGTAGTTGGCCAGGAAGACGTCGTCGTCCTCCAGGTACGGGCGGACCCGGCGCAGCCGTTCGCCGATGCTGGTGTCGATCCCGGTATCGACGAAGGTGATCTTCCATTCGCTGATGTCGGAGTCGAGCAGTTCGATCCGCTGCCCGCCCTTGGTCATCACGAAGTCGTTCGAGTGGGTTTCCTCGTACCGCAGGAAGTACTGCTTGACCGCGGCTCCCCCGAACCCCAGACAGAGGATGAACTCGGTGTGGCCGAAGTGCGCGTAGTAGCGCATCACGTGCCACAGGACCGGCCTGTCGCCGATCGTCATCATCGGCTTCGGTGCGGAGTCGACCCCGCTGCGCATCCGCAGTCCGAGCCCCCCGCAGAAGATTACGACCTTCATATCGAACCCCTCCTGGTCGTTCGCCGGCGTTGACCGGCAGGTCAGATCACTTCGAGGCGCGGGATCGGGACAACGAACCGTGCGTCCCACTCCCGCGCGTAGCTGAGCTGGTGGACGATCTCCTCCCGCAGGTTCCAGGGCAGGATCACGATGTAGTCGGGGCGGACCTCGGCGAGGCGCTCCGGCGCGAAGATCGGGATGTGGGTCCCGGGCAGGTGCAGTCCGTGCTTGTGCGGGCTTCGGTCCACCGTGAACGACAGCAGATCCTCCCGGATGCCGCAGTGGTTCAGCAGCGTGTTGCCCTTGCCAGGTGCGCCGTACCCCGCGACCGACTTGCCCTCGCGGGCCGCACCGACCAGGAACTCGACCAGATCGGCCTTGATCGCGAAGACGTCGCGGGCGAAGCCCGCGTGACCGTCGACCGTGTGCAGTCCGGCGTCCGCCTCGTCCTGCAGCACCTTGAGCACCAGCTCGGTCGGCTCGCCGGCGGTCTCGACCGGCATGGCCAGCACGCGCAGCGATCCGCCGTGGGTGGTGAGCTCCTGGACGTCGACCACCTTGAGACCGGCGGTCTCCAGGGCGGCCGAGGCGGTGCGCAGGGTGAAGTACGAGTAGTGCTCGTGGTAGATCGTGTCGTACTGGCGACCCTCGATCAGCCGCAGCAGGTGCGGGAACTCCAGCGAGACCAGGCCGTCCTCCGCGACCAGCGCCCGCAGCCCACGGGCGAAGTCGAGCAGATCCGGGACGTGCGCGAACACGTTGTTCCCGACCACCAGGTCGGCCTTGCCGTGCCGGGAGGCCGCGTCCGTGCCGGTCCGCTCACCGAGGAAGTAGGTCTCGGTCCGGATGCCTTTCTCGCGGGCCACGTCAGCGACGTTGCCGGCCGGCTCGATGCCGAGCACCGGGATGCCGCGCTGCACCGCGTGCTGGAGCAGGTAGCCGTCGTTGCTCGCCACCTCGACCACGAAGCTGTCCGGCCCGAGCTGGAGCCGCTGCACCATGTCGGCGACGAACCGCTCGGCATGCTCGACCCAGCTGGTCGAGTACGACGAGAAGTAGGCGTAGTCGCTGAACACGGCCTCCGCCGACACGTAGGCCGGCAGCTGGACCAGCAGGCAGTTGTCGCAGATCCGCACGTGCAACGGGTAGAAAGTCTCCCCGTCCTCGAGCTGGTCAGGCCGCAGGTAGCTCTCGCACGGCGGCGACATACCAAGGTCGACGAACGTGCGCGTCAGAGGCTGCCCGCAAAGGCGACAGCCGAGAGATTTCCCCATCAGTGCATCTCCTCGAATACAGGTGACCCGGGTGCCGGGAACTGGTCGTCGGTCTGCCGGCGGAGCTGGTCGTCGACCAGTCCCAGCGACAGCAGTTGCTGGATCCTGCGCAGCCGGACGAACTGCGCGGAGTTGAAGTCGTCGAGTGTCAGGCCGTGCCGCTCGTACGCCGCCGCGAGCTCCGCGACCCCGTCGCGGACCGTCCAGCGCAACCGGAGGTCGGGGAAGGTGTCGCCGAGCTTCGAGAAGTCGACCTTGTAGTTGCGCAGGTCCGGACCCGCGCCGGCCGCGAACGACAGGGTGGAGCCGGGGACGGCGTCGCGGACCATCTCGGCGATGTCGCGCACCTGCACGACGTCCTCCGACCGGCCGACGTTGAACGCCTCGTCGTGGATCAGCTCGCGCGGTGCCTGGAGCACGGTCAGGAAAGTGCGGCTGATGTCCTCGATGTGCACGAGCGGCCGCCACGGCGACCCGTCGCTCTCGAGCCTGACCTCGCCGGTGGTCATCGCAATCGCGGTCAGGTTGTTCACCACGATGTCCAGCCGGAGCCGGGTGGACGCCCCATAGGCAGTGGCGTTGCGCAGGTACGTCGGGCTGAATTCGTCGTCCGCGAGCTTGGCCAGCTCCTTCTCGGCCAGCGCCTTCGTCTCGCCGTACGAGGTGACCGGGTACATATCTGCGTCCTCGCCGACCGCCTCGGAGCCCGCGGCGCCGTACAGGCTGCAAGAGGAGGCGAACAGGAACCGTCCGACGCCGGCGGCCTTGGCCGCCTCGGCCACCCGGAGCGTGCCGTCGAGGTTCACCGAGTACGTCGTCTCGCGGTTCAAGTGGCCGAGCGGATCGTTCGACAGGGCGGCCAGGCAGACGACGGCGTCGTAGCCGGCCAGCTCCTCGGGGCCGACGTCACGCATATCCCGGGGCGCCCGGCTGCCGATCGGGTCCGGGCCGCCGAGCAGGTCGCAGCCCTCGTACAGGCCGAGGTCCAGGCCGTCGACCTGGTGACCCGCGGTGCGCAGGAACGGAACGAGCACCGCGCCGATGTAGCCGCGATCTCCGGTGACCAGAACTCTCATAGACAGACATCTCCTCGCCGCGATCCAGCAGGCCGGACCACTTCCGGCTTCCGACTACTACAGATCCGCGGCGCCGCGGTCTGATACATCGGAATTTCGCTACCTCGAACTTCGCGGCGGGCCGGCGTCCGGCGCCGAACGATCGTTACGGCGCAGCCGGCGCTTCGGTCGAAAAGTTCCTTGTATCAGGGGCACTTCGCCGTCCCTCTCTTGTGCACTGCCGAACCGCAGAACTCGGATGCCAGATGAGCTATGGGGGACGTTATGAAGGTCGCAATATTCGGCTTGGGCTACGTAGGATCCGTGACCGCAGCCTGCCTGGCCGCCTACGGCCACGACGTCTGGGGAGTCGACGTCGACCCTGCGAAGGTCGATCCGATCACCGAAGGACGCAGCCCCGTGGTCGAACCCGGCCTGGACGAACTGATGGCCATCGGGGTCGCTACGGGCACGCTGCACGCGACGACGGATCCACGCCTGGCACTGGACGGGGCGGAGGTCTCCTTGATCTGTGTGGGGACACCGTCGACTCCCAGTGGCAGCACCGATCTCACCTACATCCGCCGGGCGGTCGAGGACATCGCGGCGGCGGCGGGGACCGTCGCGCCGCCGGCTTCCGGCTTCCACAGCATCGTCATCCGTAGCACCGTGCCGCCGGGCACCGTCGACGACGTCGTCGGGCCGGCGCTGGCCGAGCAACTGGGCGGTGGCGGCTTCACCTTCGGTACGGCGATGTGCCCGGAGTTCCTCCGCGAGGGCTCCGGCGTGCCCGACTTCTTCGCGCCGCCCTTCGTCGTGGTCGGCACCGCCGACCCCCGCGTCGGCAGCGCGCTGACCGAGCTGTTCAGCTTCCTCGCGATCGAGGTCCAGGTGGTCGACGTGCGCACCGCGGAGGCGCTCAAGTACGCCTGCAACGCGTTCCACGCGACGAAGGTCTCGTTCGCCAACGAGATGGGCCGGATCTTCCGGTTCTACGGCGTGGACTCGCGCGAAGTGATGCGGCTGTTCTGCCAGGACACCAGCCTGAACATCGCCCCGACGTACCTGCGGCCGGGCTTCGCGTTCGGCGGTTCATGCCTGCCCAAGGACCTGCGCTCGGTGCTGCACCTGGCCCGGGCTAACAATACCGACCTGCCGTTGCTGGCCGGAACGCTGGCGACCAACGAGCTGATCATCCGCGACGTCGTCGACCGGGTCGTCGCCGGCCCCGGTCGCGAGATCGCCTTGCTCGGTCTGAGCTTCAAGTCCGCGACCGACGACCTGCGCGAAAGCCCGAGTGTCGAGCTCGCCGAGCGGCTGATCGGCAAGGGCTACAACGTGCGGATCTACGACTCGATCGTCAACCCGAGCCGGTTGGTCGGCGCGAACCGGCGGCACGTCCAGTCCAAGTTGCCGCACCTGCAACGGGTGCTCACCGACGACCCGGTCGAGGCGCTGCGCGGCGCGGACCTGGCCCTGGTCTCCTCCACGGACAGCCGGGTGGTCGACGCCCTGCTCGACTGCGCGCCGGCTCGGACCATCGACCTGAGCGGCCGGCTCGGTGCGGCTGTCGAGGCCCTGCCCGGATACGAGGGAGTCGGCTGGTGACCGCTCCGCGCGTGCTGATCATCGTGCAGAACCTGCCGGTTCCGTTCGACCGGCGAGTGTGGCTGGAGTGCCAGGCACTCGTCGGTTCCGGGTACGACGTGACGGTGGTCTGCCCGAAAGGGCCGAACGACCCGCCGTACGAGGTCATCGACGGCGTCACCATCCACAAGTACCGCGCGTACTCGCCGGGCGGCAGCAAGATCGGGTTCGTCGCCGAGTACGCCTACTCGTTCCTGCTGACGCTCCGGCTCGTGCTGAGGGCCCGCCGGCAGGGCAAGTTCCAGGTGCTGCAGGCCTGCAACCCGCCGGACATCTTCTGGCCGATCGCGATGCTGCTGCGCCGGGTCGACGGCTGCCGCTTCGTCTTCGACCACCACGACCTGTGTCCGGAGCTCTACCAGTCCCGCTTCCCGGACGCGGTCGGCCTTCCGTACAAGGGATTGCGCTTCCTCGAACGCACGACGCACCGCAGCGCCGACCACGTCATCTCCACCAACGACTCCTACCGCGGGATCGCGATCACGCGCAGCGGCAAAGCGACCGACGACGTCACCGTCGTGCGGACCGGCCCCGACCCGGACCGGCTGAAGCGTGGCCCGGTCGACGAGTCCCGCCGGCGCGGGCACCGGTTCCTGGTCGCCTACCTCGGCGTGATGGGACCGCAGGACGGCGTCGACATCGTGGTCCGCGCGGCCGACGAGGTGATCAACAAGCTCGGTCGCAAGGACATCGGGTTCATCTTGATGGGCGGGGGCGACTGCCACGACGAGGTGGTGGCGTTGCGCGACGAGCTGGGTCTGGCCGACCATGTCGAGTTCACCGGGCGGGTGCCGGACGAGACGGTACAACGGGTGATGTCGACCGCCGACCTGGGTCTGTCGCCGGACCCGAAGAATCCCCTCAACGACGTCTCCACGATGAACAAGACGATGGAGTACATGGCGTTCGAGCTGCCGGTGGTCGCCTTCGACCTGAAGGAGACCAGGGTCTCGGCCGGCGACGCCGCCCGGTACGTGGAGCCGAACAACGTCGAGAAGTACGCGCGCGCGATCGTCGAACTCCTGGACGACGAGGAGCGCCGCCGCTGGATGGGCAGGTTGGGGCGCGACCGGGTCGAGCGGGTGCTCGCCTGGAAGTACCAGCAGAAGGCCTACCTGGGTATCTACGACCGGCTCACCGGTCGCGACGCCGACGTGGGCGATGACGTGGGCGATATCGCCCGGACAGCGGGGACCTGACGTGTGCGGAATCGCCGGCTGCTACCAGCAGCACGACGGCCTTGCCCTGACCGAGACGATGAGCGAGCGGATCGCCCACCGCGGCCCGGACGCGACCGGTATCCATCGCGTCGAGGACGGCCGCATCAGCGCGTACCTGGCGCATCGCCGGCTCTCGATCATCGACCTGTCCCTCGCGGCCGACCAGCCGCTGTCCAAGCAGGGCCTGACGATCAGCTACAACGGCGAGCTGTACAACTACAAGGAGCTGCGGGCCGAGCTGGCACAGTCCGGATCCACCTTCCGGACCAGGTCCGACACCGAGGTCGTGCTGGAGGCCTGGCGCCGCTGGGGTCCTGCCGCCCTGTCCCGGTTTCGCGGCATGTTCGCCTTCGCGATGCTGGACGAGCAGAGCGGCAGCCTGTTCCTGGCCCGCGACCCGCTCGGCATCAAGCCGTTGTACTTCCTGCCCCGGCAAGGCGGCGTGATCTTCGCCTCCGAGCTGAAGGCGCTCGTCTCCGCGGTCGGCCCGGAGCTCCGCACAGATCCCGGTGCGCTGATCGCCTCGATGCTCTACTACTGGCTGCCCGAACAGCGCTGCGCGATCGAGGGCGTGGAGAAGCTCCCGCCGGGCTCGTGGGCCGAGTTCCGGCCGGACGGCAGCAGCCGGCGCGAGACCTACTGGCGGTTGACCGACGTCGCGGCCGAGGCGGCCGCCGGCCCGCCGGCGGACCTGCGCAAGGTGATCGAGGAGTCCGTCGCCGCGCACCTCGTCGCCGACGTACCGGTGTCGACGTTCCTCAGCGGCGGTCTCGACTCCAGCCTGGTCACCGTGCTGGCCAAGCGCAGCGATCCCGGCATCGACGCGTACACGATCACCTTCCGGGCGCAGGACCAGCGCCTCGAGGCGATGCCCGACGACGCCGTCTACGCCCGCAAGGTGGCGGCCCGGTTCGGCGTCGACCTGCACGAGATCGAGATCGCGCCGGACGTGGTCGAGCTGCTCCCCCGCATCGTCGACATCCTGGACGAGCCGATCGGCGACCCGGCCGCGATCAACACGCTGCTGATGTGCGACGCTGCCCGCGACGCCGGGGTCAAGGTACTGCTGTCCGGGATGGGCGCCGACGAGCTCTTCGGCGGCTATCGCAAGCACCTCGCCTGTGTGGTCGGGGCCCGTTACCAGCAGCTGCCCGGCGTCCTGCGCAACGGCATCGTCGGGCCTGCGGTCCGGCGGCTGCCCGTCACCGCGAACGGTCGCGGCCTGCGGTACGCCCGCTGGGCGAAGCGGTTCCTCACCTTCGCGGACCTGCCCGAGGAGGCCGCGTTCCGGCGCAGCTACACGATGTACGACGCCGACGAGCTCACCGGGCTGCTGAACCCGGACCTCGAGCCGTACGTCGGGAAGCTGCTGGCCGAGCATAGCGACATCTACCACGACACCACGCTCGACGACCACGTGAACCGGATGTGCCTGGCCGACGCACGGATGTTCCTGCCGGGCCTGAATCTCGCCTACACCGACCGCGCGAGCATGGCGGCATCCACCGAGGTGCGGGTCCCGTTCGTGGACCCGGAGGTGGTGCGTGCCGCGTTCTCGATCCCCGGGGCGGACAAGATCCGCCAGCGTCAGGGCAAGCTGGCGCTGAAGCGTGCCGCCGAGGCCTGGTTGCCGAAAGAGATCATCTACCGGCCGAAGGCCTCGTTCAGTGTGCCGCTGCGCGCCTGGGTCCGCAACGACCTGCGCGAACTGGTGGACGACGTACTGCTGCGCGGTGAACTGGTCGGCAGTGGCTTCCTCCAGCAGCAGGCAGTGACCCGTCTCGTCGAGGACGAGCGCGCCGGCCGCGAGGACCACTCCAAGCAGATCTGGCAACTGTTGACGTTGGAGACCTGGTGCCGGCATCTGAAGGCGCAGGGCGTCAGCACATGAGACACCGTGCGACAGCCATACGACAGCCACAGAAAGAACTGTGAGCACATGACCCTGCCACCTGAGCGAGAGACGACGATGAAGCAGATAGCGCAGAACTATCGATCCGGTGAGCTCGCGGTCCTCGACGTGCCACCACCGTCCTGCGCGCCCGGCGGCGTGCTCGTCCGGTCGCTCTACTCCCTGATCTCCACCGGCACCGAGCTGATGAAGGTCGGCGAGGCGCGGTTGTCGCTGGTCGGCAAGGCGCGCGCCCGGCCCGACCAGGTGCGGAAGGTACTGGACTCGGTCGTCCAGCAGGGCCCGGTCAGCACCTACAAGAAGGTGATGACCCGGCTCGACTCCTACACGCCACTGGGCTACTCGCTGTGCGGCGTCGTGGTCGAGGTCGGACGCGGCGCCGAGGAGTTCAGCGTCGGACAACTGGTGGCCGCCGCGGGCAATGAATTCGCGCTGCACGCCGAGTACAACTGGATCCCCACCAACCTGTGCGTACCAGTGCCCGACGGCGTACCGCCGGAGCAGGCGGCCTTCTCGACGGTCGGCGCGATCGCCATGCACGGCGTCCGGCGGTCGGAGGTGCAGCTCGGCGACACCGCCTGCGTGATCGGGCTGGGCCTGGTCGGCCAGCTCGTGGTCCGGCTACTGGTTGCGGCCGGCGTACGGGTCTTCGGCATCGACACGGTCGACGACCGTTGCCGGATGGCGGAGAAGGCCGGTGCGCTGCGCTGCGCCTCGGCCGACGAGGCCGGCGTCGCGGCTCTGGAACGGGCGCTCGGCGAGGCCAGCAACGGGCTCGGCGCGGACCACGTGTTTCTGGCCGCCGGCGGCTCGTCGAACGGACCGGTCGAGGTGGCCGCGCGGCTCGCCCGCGACCGGGCCCGGGTCGTCGACATCGGCAAGACCCGCCTCGACCTGCCATGGAACGCCTACTACGACAAGGAACTGGACGTCCGCTTCTCCCGGTCCTACGGCCCCGGCCGGTACGACGACCGGTACGAGCTCGAAGGCATCGACTATCCGGCCGGCTATGTCCGCTGGACCGAGCGCCGCAACCTGGGGTGCTTTATCGACCTGCTCGCCCGCGAGCAGATCGACGTGTCGTCGCTGGTGGCGCGGATCTTCCCGATCGCGGACGCGCCCGAGGTCTACCAGCAACTGAGCACGGGGGCGCTGGCCGGCGTCGGCTTCCTCTTCGAGTACCCCGACTCCACGCCGCTCCCCCAGCCGACCCAGAGTCCAACCCAGAGTCCAACCCAGCAGCGGGTGCCGGCCAGGACCGAGCGGCCGGCGCCTCGCCCGTCCGGCAGGGTTCGGCTCGGGTTCGTCGGCGCGGGCAACTACGCGTCGTCGATGCTGCTGCCGCACCTGGCCAAGAACGACGAAGCCGTCCTGGCCCACGTCGCCACGAACAGGTCGTTGTCGGCGGCCAACGCCCAACGCCGCTTCGGCTTCGAGAGCCTCTCGACCGACGCCGAGGCGGTGCTGGACGACGACTCGCTCGACGCGGTGTTCGTGGTGACCCGGCACAGCAGTCACGCCGACCTGACCTGCCGTGCGCTCGAACGCGGCAAGGCGGTGTTCGTCGAGAAGCCGCTGGCGCTGAGTACGGAGGAGGTGGACCGGATCCTCGCCGTGGTCGAGGCCACCGGCAACGACCGGCTGATGGTCGGCTTCAACCGCCGCTTCGCCCCGCTGCTCACCGATCTCCGGTCTCGGTTCGGCCACCCCGGCGGCGGCTCGGCCGTGCGCTACCTGGTGAACGCCGGCCGATTGGACTCCACGAGCTGGTACCTCGACCAGGACCGCGAAGGCAGCCGGTTCGCCGGCGAGGGCGGCCACTTCATCGACACGCTGTCGTGGTGGCTGGACAGCCTGCCGACCGAGGTCTACGCCGTGCCCGGTCCGGACGCCGGTGACGTGACCGTGACCCTGCGGTTCGAGAACGGCTCCACCGGCACGATCAGCTACCTCAGCTGCGGCAACGTGCGGTTCCCGAAGGAGACGCTCGACATCACCGGCGGCGGCCGGAACGCCCGGCTCGACAACTTCCAGAAGGCGTCGCTGTGGACCGGTCGACGCCCGGCGACACGCAAGGCCCGCGGGGGCACGGACAAGGGCCAGCGTCTCGAGCTGGCGAGGTTCGTGTCAGCGGTCCGGTCGGGTGGGCCGATGCCGATCCCGTTCGAGTCGCTGATCGCCACCACGCGCGCCACCATGGCTGTGGATCGGAGCCTGGCCAGTGGCCACCCGGAGCCGGTGTGAGCCGCCAGTCGGTGGGTTGGTACGTCCGTCGCCTGCGGCGGATGTCGCCCACCGAGCTGGTGTGGCGCGCGCGGGACCACGTCCGCCGGGAGACCTGGGCCTACCAGCAGGTCCGGCCCGGGCAGGACGCCCGAGGGTACTTGCCCGTACGGCGTGAGCGGACCTTCTCCGCGACGCTGCCGCGCGAGGCTGCTGCCGCCGTACCGGAGCAAGCCCGTAAGGCCGTGATCGCCACCGCTGACGCGATCATGGCCGGGGAGCTGGAGGTGCTGGGTGTCGCCCGCACCGACCTGCGCTCGCCTGACTGGTTCCGCGACCCGGGCACCGGCCGCCGCTCCGACCCGGCGGAGTACGCGTTCCGCCTCAACCACCGCTCCGAGGAACTCGTCGGAAACGTGAAACAGATTTGGGAGCTGTCCCGGCACCACCACCTGACCCAACTGGCCGCGGCCTGGTATCTGACCCACGATGACAGGTACGCCGAGCGGGTCGCGGAACAGCTGCGCAACTGGTGGCAGGAGAACCCGTTTCTGTCCGGGATCCATTGGACCAGTGGGATCGAGGTCGGTACCCGGCTGATCAGCTGGACGTGGATCAGGCGTCTGCTGGCCGACTGGCCCGCGGTGATCGATCTGTTCGAGCACAACGAGCTCGCGATCCGCCAGATCTACTGGCACCAGCGGTATCTCGCCGCGTTCCGCAGCCGCGGCTCCTCGGCGAACAACCACGTGATCGCCGAGGCCGCCGGGCAGCTCGTCGCCGCCTGTGCCTTCCCGTGGTACTCACAGAGTGCCAGGTGGCGCACCGACGCGGCGGCACTCCTCGAACGGGAGCTGGACGCGAACACGTTCTCCTCCGGGGTCAATCGCGAACTGGCGACCGACTACCACCGCTTTGTCTCCGAGCTCGGGCTGTACGCCGCCGTCGAAGCCGAGGCGGCCGGCCACGGGCTGACCTCGCAGACCTGGTCGCTGCTGACGCGGACGGTCGACGTGGCCGCGGCGATCGTCGACGAGACACTGCGGCCACCGCGCCAGGGCGATGACGACGAGGGCCAGGTGCTGGTGCTCGATCCGCCCGATCCGAGCCACTGGTCGGCCTTCCTGTCCCTCGGTGCCGCCTTGGTCGGCCGCGCTTCCTGGTGGCCGGACACTCCCGCCACTGCGGCCGCCGTACTGGCTGGGTCCCTGCTGGCAGACCGCGTTCGGTCTGATCGCCCGCTGTCTGATCGCCCGGTTTCTGATCGCCCGGGCCAGCGGCCGGAGCACTTCGCTGACGCGGGCCTGACGATCCTGCGCAGCCGCAACGCCGACCCGGGCCCGGAGATCTGGTGCCGTTGCGACGGCGGGCCGCACGGATTCCTGTCCATCGCGGCGCACGCTCACGCCGACGCGCTGTCGCTCGAGGTCCGGGTCGGCGGGGTGGACATCCTCGCTGACCCGGGAACGTACTGCTACCACGGCGAGGAGTCCTGGCGGAACTACTTCCGCTCGACCATCGGCCACAACACGGTCGAGATCGCCGGCACGGAGCAGTCCGTACAGGGCGGCCCGTTCCTCTGGCTGCGAGGGGCAGCCGGGCGCGCACAGCACTTCTCGGCCGACGACCAGGCGTCGATCTGGAGCTCCGAGCATGACGGCTACCAGTCGGCCGATCCGCGGGCCACGCATCGCCGGACGGTCATGCTGGACCACCGCAGCGGCGTGTTGCGGGTCGAGGATCGACTCGATGAAGCAGCGACCGTACGGCTGGCCTGGCATCTCGGGCCGGACGTGAGCGTCGAGCTCGACGGGACGGTCGGCCGGCTCGATTGGTCCACAGGTACAGCGATCGTGGAGCTGCCGGCGGAACTGGTCTGGAGCGCGCACCGCGCAGACACCGATCCGGTACTCGGCTGGTACTCGCCCCGGTTCGGGCAAAAGGTGGCGAGCACGACGCTGGTCGGCACTGGCGGGATCGAACCGGACTCCCCCGTGGTCAGCAGGTTCCGATTCCGGTACTGACCAGCCGCTAGCTGTATCAGCATCCGCTCCCCGGCCTCTATTACAGGAACCAACCGACGACGTTCGACTGGAGGAGCCTGTGAGCACGCAGGAGTTGGACGTCAAGAAGTCCTGGCGGGCGATCCGGCGGCACCGCCGCGTGGTCGCCGCGGTGGCAGCGGTCGGTCTGCTGGGCGGGATCGCCGTCGCCCTGTGGGAGCCACCGCTGTACACCGCCACGTCGCTGGTGGTGCTGCCACCTCCGCCCGCGAGCGACGCAGCGAAGGCGGTCGGCACGCAGAGCATCGAGACGCAGGTGTTCATCGCCGAGAGCGAGCCGGTGCTCAAGAGCGCCGGCCAGAACCTGACCCCGGCGCTGACCACAGAGGTGGTCCGCGGCCGGGTGAAGGTCGCCGGAGTCACGCAGGACGTCATCAAGATCGACGCACGCGGAACCTCGGCTCAGCAGGCGATGCGGTTGGCCAACGCTGTCGCCCAGGTCTATCTGGTCTTTGTCACCACAGACCAGAAGCTCCCGGGCGACCTTGGGAAGAAGACGGGGGCTCGTGTACTGGAGGAAGCGACGACCGCGCGAGGTGGCAACCTGGCGATCCATCTTGGCATCTTCGGCCTGCTGGGGACCTTGCTGGGCGCTGTGGTCGGCTCGGTCGGCATGCTGGCCGCGGTCCGCGGGGACCGGCGGCTGCGACTACGGGACGAAATCGCGGACGCGGTCGGTCTGCCCGTGCTCGCGTCCGTCTCGTCATACCGGGCCAAGGATGTCTCGGACTGGGCCAACCTGCTCGAACACTACGCACCGACAGCTGTCGACGCCTGGAGCCTGCGCAAGACGCTGCACCACCTCCGCCTGGATATGAAGGGCGGTTCACCCGTCTCGCTGAGCGTCATCTCGTTCGCCGAGGACGACCGGGCGCTGCCACTGGGTCCGCAGCTGGCCGCGTTCGCGACCTCGATCGGCATCTCCACCTCGATCGTGCTCGACACCCACCAGGAGCCGCCCGGCGAGGTTGCCCTGGGCATCCATCTCGTGGTGGTGGACCGGGACGCGCCGCACCTGGCCGGCACCGCCCGCACGACCAGCATGATCGTGGGTCTGTCGGCCGGCACGGTGACGGCCGAGGAGCTGGCCCGGCTCGCCGTCGCGGCGGCCGCGGACGACCGCACCATCGACGGCCTGGTCGTGACCGACCCGGATCCGTCCGACCGCACCGTCGGCCGCGTCTCGCAATCCATCCGCCGCTCCAGCTCGCGGCTGCCCACCCTCCTCACCGGTACAGCCAGGAGGACCACCAGATGAGCGGCCAACCGTACTCCGAACCGGTGCGCACCGACCCGGGCTGGACCGATGACGACGACCTGTTCGCCGACGAGCACTCGACCGCCTTCCCGCCGGACACCCTGATCACCCTCCGCTTCATCCGCGGCGCCATCCGACGGCACCTGCGCGTCTGGCTCGTCCTCGCGATCGTCGGTCTGACCGTGGGGCTGGCGATGCCCACCGTGCTGCCGCCGGCCACCGTCTCGTCGGCCCGGCTGCTACTGACCCACCGGGACGGCGAAGACCCGACCAGGGCGATGGCCACGGACGTGAGTCTGGTGACCACGCACACCGTGGCGCAGCGGGTGATCGAGCAGCTCAAGCTGCCCGAGACGCCGGACAACCTGCTTAAGGAGTACAACGCGACTGCGCTAACCGACCGGGTGCTCGAGATCTCCGCGAGCGCCAAGACGAGTGAGCAGGCCACCAAGCTGGCCACGGTGCTGGCGCAGACCTACCTGACCTTCCGCAAGGAGCAGATCGCGCAGCAGGAAGTCCTGCTGCGCGATGACCTCACCGCGGCCGGGACGGAGGTCGCCGGGGCCGAAAAGGCTGTCAGGGCTGCCGGTGACGATCCACGTGACCTGAAGCGGCCCACCAGCCCGGAAGCGACGAAGCTCGGCGTAGCCCGGGACAGACGGCAGTACATCCAGCAGCAGCTCATGGATGAGGAGGTCTCCTCCGCCCAGATGAACAGCAGCCGGATGCTCGACGAGGCCGCGCCGGTACTGGTCTCCGCCAAGAGGACGCTGGCGATCAACGCCGGCTCGGGGCTGATCGCGGGCTTCTTGATCGGGCTCGGCTTCGTCGTCGTCCGGGCGCTGATCTCCGACCGGTTGTGGAGCCGGCGGGACATCGCCCACTCGCTGGGCGCCAGGGTCCGGCTGAGCATCGGGCGGCCGCCCCGCTGGCGCTGGAGGCCGTTCCCGAACTACCTGCGCCGGTCCCAGCGGCAGCACCCCGAGGTGCGGCTCATGGTGCAGCACCTCGACCAGCGCATCTACTGGAGGGAGAAGCGGACTCCGGCGCTGGCAGTGGTAAGCGTCGACGACGTACGGGCCTGCGCCCTGGTGGTGGCATCGTTGGCCGTCTCCGTGGCCGAGGAAGGCAAGCACGTGCTGGTGGCCGACCTCACCGGAACCGGCCTGCTCGCGGCGACACTCGGTGTGAAGACCCCGGGCACCCACGAGTCGCGCTTCAGCGAGCCGCAGAAGCGTCTTGACGTGTACTTACCCAGCCCCGAGGCCGGTCCGGCCCAGGGATGCTACCTACGGCTGGGCGACAGCAACCTGCCCGCGACGGCCGCGGACATCGAGCTCGACGCCGCCTGTGACGCCGCCGACCTTGTGCTGAGCCTGGCTACCCTGACGCCGACGCTGGGTGCCGAGCACCTGGCAACCTGGTCGTGCCGCGCCGCCGTCGTCGTGACGGCTGGACGCTCGACGGCCACCAAGATCCACGCCACCGGTGAGATGCTGCGGGTCGCCGGCCTGCAGGTCGACACTGCCGTGGTGCTCCGTGCAGACCGCACGGACGAGGGGGTCGGGGTCGCGGAGACCGGGGCCGGTTCGAGAAGGACCGGGGACGTCGAGATGTTCGGCCGATGACCACGATCGGCGCGATCGGCTCGCGGGTCGGCACCGGCCGGCCCGTCTCGCCGGAACGCCGGCGGCGCCGGCGGGTGCAGGCGGTCTGGGCTCTGCTGGTGCTGAACGTGCTGACGTTCTTCCCCGGAGCGCCGCACGTCCTGCCGATCCCCACCATCGCCGGCAAGCTCATCACCCAAGCTGCCCTGGTTGCTGCCCTGGTGTTGGCGCTGAGCGTCAACCGGCACGTCAGGATCCGGCCCAGCGTCTTCATGTTCCTGCTCGCGTTGCTGGTGTCGGAGGCGTTGCTTGCGAGCATCCGGGCCGATTTCCTGTTCGGCGCGCTCTTCCGGGTCGCTCGCCTGTTCGCCTTCATCGCGGTGCTGTGGTCACTGACCCCGTGGTGGACACGACGCGATCTGCTGCTGGTGCGAACCCACCTGGTGATCCTGTGGCTCGTGCTCGGCTCCGTCGTTCTCAGCCTGCTGGCCGCACCCGGCCTGGCCCTCACCGACGGTCGGCTCAGGGGCACCATCTGGCCCATCCCACCAACACAGGTCGGTCACTATGCCGCGGTGGCCATCGGACTGACCACTGTGCTGTGGCTCTCCGGGCTGCTACGCCGCGAACTCGCGCTCATCAGCGTCGTGGTGGCCCTGGCGATGCTCATGGTGACCCATACCCGCACGGCCCTGGTCGCCTTGCTGGCCGGCGTACTTGTCGCAGGCCTGAGTCTGTTCACCACGCGGTCGCGGGCCCGCAAACTGTTCGCTGCCGGCCTCGTCTTCTTCTCGGTCGGAGCGCTCACCCTGGGCTCGGTGGCGGCCACCTGGCTGGCCCGCGGTCAGGACACCAAGGAGGTGGCCGCCCTGACCGGTCGCAAGGCGGTCTGGGACTCGATCCTCGTCGCACCGCGCTCCACATTCGAGACGCTCTTCGGCTTCGGGCTGTCCAACAAGTCCTTCAACGGGCTGCCGATCGACAGCAACTGGCTGGGCACCTACTACGACGTCGGACTGGTCGGTATGGCGATCAACATCGCGATGCTGTTGTTCCTCCTGATCGCCGCGTGGTTCCAGCCTCAGGGGCCGCGGCGGGCGCTCGCCTTGTTCCTCGTCGCTTACTGCCTGGTCGCCTCCTTCACCGAGAGCGGGCTCAGTGACGCGTCGCCGTATCTGCTCGAGCTGACGCTGGCCGCGTCCTTGGTCTACTCGCGAACCTCACGTGAAGGAGTGCAATGAAGATCCTCCTGGTGCACAACAGGTACCGGTCGACCGCGCCGAGCGGCGAGAACCGCGTGGTCGAGCAGGAAGGCGAGGCGCTGGTGGCCCTCGGCCACGACATCGAGACCTTCGTGCGGCACAGTGACGAGATCGAGAGCTGGCCGGCCTGGCAGAAGGCGAAGCTACCGGCCAGGGTGATCTGGAACCCGGCCAGCCGACGTGACCTCGCCGAAGTACTGGACCGATTCAGGCCCGACGTCGTGCACATCCACAACACCTTTCCGTTGCTCAGCCCCTCCGTGCTGTACGCGTGCCGTGACGCGGGCGTCCCCGTCGTCGTGACGCTGCACAATTACAAGCTGCTCTGCGCCAGCGGTGACTTCTTCCGCGACGGCGCTGTCTGCCACGACTGTGCCGGCGGCGACGCGACCCCCGCGCTGATCCATCGCTGTTACCGCGGCTCGGTCTTCGCCACGGCACCGACGGTGCTGGCAGCACGCACGCACCGCCGGACCTGGCGCGACCTGGTCTCGGCATACGTGTTCGTCTCCGACTCCCAGCGCAGGCTGCTCGCCGGGATGGACTTCGACCCGGAACGGACTTTCGTCAAGCACAACCTGGTCCCGTACGACGGCCCGGTCGGCGGAGCTCGTCAACGGCAGGTGGCCTATGTCGGCCGGCTCGATGCGGCCAAGGGTGCGCCGCTGCTGATGAAGGGCTGGGACGCATATCGCGCCTTGGCAGGTGAGGACGCACTGCGGCTCGTCATCGCCGGTGGTGGTCCGCTGCAGGACGAGGTGGCGGCCTGGGCCGCGGACCGTCCGTCGGTCGAGCTCGCCGGACACCTCACCAAACCGGAGTGTTTCGAGCTGATCGGCCGGTCCCGCGCGGTGGTCCTTCCATCGGAGTGGGAGGAGACGTTCGGTCTCGTGGTGGTCGAGGCGATGGCGGTCGGCGTACCCCTGCTGGCGGCCGGCCACGGTTCGTTCCCCGACCTCGTCAGCGACGGAGTCGATGGCGCACTCTTCGAACCAGGCCAGCCGCACGCCCTGGCGAAGCTGCTGCTCGACGTCGACACGTCTCCGGACCGCTACGAGGAGTACGGCCGCCGCGCCCGGACGACGTACGAACACAAGCACGAGCCCCGCCGCAACATCGAGCAACTGCTCGACATCTACAGGTTCGCCATCGGGCAGTCGGTGTCCGCTCACCGCTAGCCATCGT
>JAWWOY010001124.1:0-2627 GCA_033851195.1 Kribbellaceae bacterium
CAGCGCTCCGGGGGATGCGCGCACGCTACCTTCCGCCCCTACTCCGGTCAACTTCGCACATGTCGTTGTGCGATTCTGTTATAGCTTCCGGCCTGTGTCCCAGGGAGAGGTCGAGACCCCGATGGTCCCCGCCCAGCGGCGGCAGCACATCGTGCTGGCCGTGCGCTCGGGCACGGCGCACGTCGCCGACCTCGCCCGCACCTTCGGCGTGTCGGAGATGACCGTCCGGCGCGATCTGCGGATCCTCGCTCGCGACGGCAAGCTCGAGCGCGTCCACGGCGGCGCCGTCGACACCGTGTCCGAGCGACCGTTCGAGGAGGTCGAGGTCCAGCGCTTCGACGTCAAGGACCGCATCGGCGCCGCGGCCGCAGCGCTCGTCAGCGACGGCCAGACCGTGATGATCGACATCGGGACCAGCACGCTGCAGGCCGCACGTCACCTGCGCGGCCGCACCGTCACGGTCATCACCACCAACTTGGCCGTCTACGAGGAGCTCGTCGCCGACGACGGCATCGACCTCGTCCTCGCCGGCGGCCTCGTGCGCCGCAACTACCGCTCGCTCACGGGGCTGCTCGCCGAGGACGTGCTGCGCCAGCTCGACGCCGACGTCGCGCTGCTGGGCACCAGCGGCGTCGACCGCAACCTCTCGGTGTGGGACAGCACCATGGTCGAGGTGCCGACCAAGCGGGCGATGATCGACGCGGCCCAGTACGTCGTGCTGCTGGCCGACGCCGAGAAGTTCTCCATGTCGGGCGTCGTCCGGGTCTGCGGGCCCGGCGCCATCGACCACATCATCACCGACACGGCTGTCCCGGCCACCCGCCGTGCGGCCATCGAAGAAGCCGGGATCGAGGTAACCATCGCATGAAGCTGACCATCGTCGGGGGCGGAGGCTTCCGCGTGCCGCTCGTCTACACGGCACTGCTCCGCGCCCGTGATCGCCTGGGCCTGCAAGAGGTCGTGCTGCACGACGTCGAGCAGTCGCGCCTGGACCGGATCGCCCCCGTGCTTTCCGGCCTGGCCATCGAGCACGGCGTCCAGCTTCCCTTCCGGTCGACCACCGACATCGTCGACGCCGTCGAGGGCGCGAGCTTCGTGTTCTGCGCGATCCGCGTCGGGCAGCTCGAGGGCCGCGTCGTGGACGAGAGCGTCCCGCTCGACCACGGCGTCCTGGGGCAGGAGACCACCGGTCCGGGCGGCATCTGCTTCGCGCTGCGCACGATCCCGGTGATGGTCGAGCTGGCCGAGGTGGTCAAGGAGCACGCGCCGCAGGCGTGGCTGATCAACTTCACCAACCCAGCCGGCATGGTCACCGAGGCCATCCAGAAGGTCCTGGGCGACCGCGCGATCGGGATCTGCGACTCGCCCGCCGGCATGTTCCGGCGCGTCGCCCGCGCGCTGGGCCGCGACGCCGATGACCTGTGGTTCGACTACTTCGGGCTGAACCACCTCGGGTGGCTGCACGGCGTGCGCGACAACGACGGCGAGCTGCTGCCCCAGCTGCTGGCCGACGACGCGGCGCTCGACACCTTCGAGGAAGGGCGCCTGTTCGGCGGCGACTGGCTGCGCACGTTGCGGATGATGCCCAACGAGTACCTGTACTACTTCTATTACAACTCCGACACGGTGCGGGCGATCCTCAACAGCCCCGCCTCCCGCGGCGCCTTCCTCCTCGACCAGCAGGCGGAGTTCTACGCCGAGGGCGAGCAGCCGCCGGACGTGGCGCTGGCCAGCTGGCGCGCCACGCGCCACGACCGCGAGCGCACCTACATGGCCGAGGCGCGCGACGCCGCCGGCGTGGCCTGCGAGCACGAGATGGACGAGAACGGCGGCTACGAGCACGAGGCGATGGCGGTGCTCGAGGCCATCACGCTCAACACCCGCAAGGTCCTCACCCTCAACACGGCCAACCGCTCGGCCCTCTCGTTCCTGGACGACCGCGCCGTCGTCGAGGTCCCGTGCATCGTCGGGCGCTCCGGCCCCGTGCCGGTCGCCGTCGGCGAGGTCCCGCCGCACGCGCGCGCGCTCGTGCAGACGATGAAGGACGTCGAGCGCACGACGATCGAGGCGGCGACGACCGGCTCGCGCCAGCACGCGGTCAAGGCCTTGGCCTTGCACCCGCTCGTCCCGTCGGTGACCACCGCCCGCGCGATCCTCGACGGCTACTGCGCGCAACTCCCCGAGCTCAACGCGGTCTTCGGCGCGTGACCGTCGACCTCGCCTGTGGGGAGCCGGCCTTCCTCGACCTGACCTTCTCGGGTCTCGAGGCGCTGCCGGCTGCCGGGGAGGAGCGCTTCGCCCACGAGCTCCTGCGCTCGCCGGGCGGCGGCGCCACGATCGCCGTCGGCGCCGCGCGCCTGGGTCTGACGGTGGCGCTCGCCTCGCCCCTGGGCCGCGATCCCGACGGGGCGATGCTGCGCGCCGCCCTCGAGGCCGAGGGCATCCGCTGCTCCGCGCGAACGGTGGAGCGCACCGCGGTCACCGCGGTGATGCCGTTCGCCGGCGAGCGGGCGATGGCCTCCTACCAGCCCGAGCAGGACCTGCGCGTCGCCGACCTGGAGGAGCACGCGCCCCGCGCGGTCGTCCTGTCGCTCGCGCGCCTGGGGTGCGCGCCCGCCGGCGCCGAG
>JAWWOY010001076.1:0-2501 GCA_033851195.1 Kribbellaceae bacterium
GCGCTCGCGGTTGGCCGCCCAGTTGGCCGCGGCCCGGTGGAGGTTCGGCGTGACGGCCGGGTCGGGCGAGCGGCGCGGGGCGTGGTGCACCCTCACAGCCGACCGTCCGGCTCGAGCAGGTCGACCAGGTGGTGGACGGCCAGGTCCAGCCCGCGCCGGCGCGCGCGGCCCTCGAGGTGCATCAGGCAGCCGGGATCGGTGGAGACGATCGCGCGGGCGCCCGCCTCCAGCGCCCGGTCGAGCTTCTCATCGGCCATCGCCGCCGACACCGCCGCCACCTTGACCGCGAACGTCCCGCCGAAGCCGCAGCACAGGTCCGCGCGGGCCGTTTGCACCACCTGGCAGCCGGTGACACCGGCCAGCAGCGTGCGCGCCGCGCCCGCCGCGCCCAGACCGCGCAGCAGGTGGCACTCGTCATGCCACGCCACCGGCGTGACCACGTCACCAGCCACCCCCGGGTAGCGGCCGCCGACGTCGCTGCGGCCCAGGTCGTCGACCACGAAGCTCGCCAGGTCGCGCACGCGGTCGGCGACGCGCCGCGCCCGCGGGTCGTCGTCGACGAGGCGCCGCTGGCCGTGGCGGACCATGTGCACGCAGGAGCCGAACGGGGCGACGATCGGGCCCTCGGTCTCGGCGAACGCGTCCACGAAGGCTGCCGCTACCCGCTTCGCCGCCTTCGGGTGCCCCGAGTTGAACGCGGGCTGGCCGCAGCAGGTCTGCGCCGGCGGGAACCCGACCTCGCACCCCAGCCGCTCGAGCAGGGCGACGGTACGCTCGCCGACCTCCGGATAGGCGAGGTCGACGAGGCAGGTGACGAACAGCTGGACCTTCATCCGACCCGAATCCTCCCGAATTGCGACGTCGCGCTCCCGCTCCCAGCGCGAAACCGACGACAAAGGAAGGTGTTTGCGGGATGGACACGAAAAGGCAGCGTTTTGCGGTATCGCCCGTTGCCTGGCCCCGGCGGTCCCGCTTTGCTTGCGACGTCCTTTGTGACGGAACCGTGAAGGCCATCTGGCCACGAACGCAGCAAGGAGTCGATCGGATTTGTCAGCAGTGAAGTCTCGAGCCTCGTGCAAGGTGTCCTGCGAAGACTGCTTCTTCCGGCAGAACTCCCTGTGTGCCGTGTCCGACTCAGAGCCCTGCGCGACGTTCCGCCCCAACCACCCGGACGGGCTGCGCCCACCGAAGCAGCTGCGCTTCGTGTTCAGGCAGGAGCGTCGCCGGCAGGCGGCGTGGGCGATGCCGGACGCCCAACAGCAGGCGCTGCTGCACGCTTAGCATCACGCCGGGCGAGCCACTCGGCGCCCGGCGTGTCGGTCAGCCCGTGCACGATGATCGACGTGAAGACCGCCAGCGCGGTCAACTCGAAGATGCGCTCGGCGCCCGGCACCCGCTGGGAGAGCACGAGCAGGGAGAACGTCATCGTCGCGACCCCCTTGGGCCCGAACCAGGCCATGAACGCCTTCCAGTCCGGCGGCGTGCGCGTCCCGATCAGCGCCACCCAGATCGCGACGGGGCGGGCGATCAGCAGCGTGAAGGCGACGAGGGCGACCGCGGCCCAGCCGTCGGAGAACAGGCCGTGCAGCGTCAGCAACGACCCGAAGACGAGGAAGATCCCGAGCTTGACGATCTCGACGATGTCGCCCGCCTGGTGCTCGAAGGCCGGCGTGACGTCCTCGCGCCGGATCCCGAGCGTGATCGCGCACACGAAGACCGCGATGAAGCCGTTGCCCTCCGGCGGGACGCCGACCGCCAGACCGTAGACCGCGAACGCGGTCCCGAGCGCGTACAGCGACCGCGCGTGCTCGTTGGCGGGCACGAACCGCGCCGCGATCAGTCCGACGACGACGCCGAACGCGAGCCCGAGCGTCACGTCCTGGAGCACGAAGCGCCACCACACGAAGTCGTGCGCCGAGCCGAGCGCCGCGCTGAACGCGAGCACGGCCGGCAGCGCGAGGCCGTCGTTCATCCCCGACTCGAGGTTGAGCGAGTGGCGCACGAGCCGCGGCACGCGCGGGTTGGTCACCACGCTCGAGCTGAGCACGGGATCGGTCGGCGACAGCAGCGCGCCGACCAGCAGCGACGCGGTCCAGTCGAGCCCGATCAGCGCATGGCAGGCGGCCGCGACCAGCACGCACGTCACCGGCATCGCCAGCACGAGCTTGCGCAGCGGCAGCCGCCACGCGGTCTGCAGCATCTCCGCCTCGACCTCGAGCCCGTCGCGGAACAGGATCACGATCAGCGCCACGACCGCGAGATGCTGCACGAAGCTCGATCCGGGGGAGAAGCGCAGCACCTCGAAGCCGCCGTCGCCGAGCACGAAGCCGACCACGACGAACACCGCGGTCAGCGACAGGAACGACCGCTGCGCGAGGCCGCTCGCCCGCGCGCCCACCACGAGCAGGATCCCGAAGACCAGCGTCGCGTCGTCGAACACCGGCGTAGAGTGGCGCACGCAGCGCCCGGAAGGCCGGGCGGGAGAGGGAAGGACCCGATGT
>JAWWOY010001046.1:0-4398 GCA_033851195.1 Kribbellaceae bacterium
AGCGTTGGGCGTTGTTGATCATCCGATTCCGATCCGCGTGCGACAGCAACAAGTTGTCGTACTCCGGCAGAGAGCGGGTCGGCGCTGGCACATCAGGATCCGGCAACTCATTGCCCAAGACATCGAAAAGCTCACGTCCCGACTCTAGTTCGGCGTAGGTCCGCAACTGCGGACGATGCCTGTCCACCACCTCAGCGAGCTTGGTCAAACCCGGACCAAGCCTGTACGTCGGCGACGCTGGCCGGGCCGAATGCGTTGAGACAGCGCAGGACCAGCGTCGATCAACGGCGAGGGGTCGAGCGGGGAGCCGAGCCGGAGGTCTGCCGTCGACATCGCTGGCTTGCGGCCCTTGCCCCAGACTCCGCGCGGCGACACCTGGATCGTCGGCAGCAGGCACCTGACTGCGTGGGCCAGCGCGGGTGGCTCGCGTGCGACGACGAGCAGCCACTGACGCTGCAGTTTCGCGCGATTCAGGGCTCGCAGGCTCAACTTCGACATACCGGATCCTCTCAAGTCGCTAGGTCGGGGGGCAGTGATCGAAGGCGGGATCGCCGCCACCGTGGAGAAGAGTAGGCAAAGTCGCGGCCAGCCTCTGTCCTAGTCGCCGGCAGCTTGCCGGGGGCGGCGAAGAGCCGCGGGGCAAGGAGATGTTTTCCTTGTTGGGGCGGGATGCCGCGGAATTCGGCTTCCCAGCGGGGAGCCGGAGGGCACGACGGACTGTAGTCGTAGCAACACGTCGTCAACCTTGTGGATGGAGAGATGACGAAGCACGTGCCTCGTCGGAAGGCGATGGCGGCAGTGACCGCTGGCGTCGCAGCGGCCGCGATGGGAATGTCCTTCACCAGCGCCGCGGGGGCAGCGCAGGACACCGACCCGACCGTCACGGCCGCGAATGCCACTCCGCCGAGCCTCGAGCTGGTCCGCACCAAGACGTCGCTACTCGGCAAGGACTACTGGTTCCAGCAGACCTTCAAGAGCCTGCCGGTGATCGGGGGTTACTACGCGAAGCACTGCGACAAGGCGGGCAAGCTGCTGCAGGTCGCGGACGGGCGGGACGCGGTACCGGGCTCGCTTTCCACCGCTGCCGTGGTCGCTTCGGCCGCCGCGACCAAGTCGGCGAATGCCGTAGTCAGCGCCAAGGCCGTCCGGAGCCGGATCGTCGACCGCAAGAACAGCACCCCGGTGCCGACCGCCTCCGCGGGAGCGGCGCAACTCGCCGTCCTCGGCGGCCCGAACGCCCGGCTGGTCTGGAATGTCACCTCAAGTTCTGACGAGGGGGTCAGCCGGTCGCTGGTCGACGCGAAGTCCGGCTCGGTGGTCGAGTCGACGGTGATCAGCGACAACATCGACGGACGGGGGACGGTCTTCGACCCGAACCCGGTGGTCAGCTTGAAGAACGAGACGCTGACCGACCAGGACGACGCCAACACCGAGGAACTGTTCCCGGCCCACAAGAACGTGATCCTGCGCAACCTGGACGGCAACGGCACGCTCGAGGGTAAGTACGTCCGCATCGTCAAGGCCAAGGGTGGCCTGGCCCGGAGTGCGAACAACCAGTTCCTCTATTTCCGCGACGACGACCGGTTTGAGCAGGTGATGGCGTACTACCAGGTCAACCAGACCCAGGAGTACATCCACAAGCTCGGCTTCACCGACGTCAACAACGAGTCGCAGGACTTCAAGATCAATACGTTGAGGCGCGACGTCTCGTTCTACGACCCGTCGAAGGACGCCATCACCATGGGCACGGGCGGGGTCGACGACGCCGAGGACGCCGAGGTGATCTGGCACGAGTACGGTCACGCCATCCAGGACGACATCGTCCCCGGGTACGGCGCGTCGCTCCAGGCGCGCTCGATCGGTGAGGGCTTCGGCGATTACTGGGCCGTGTCGATGTCGATCCCGGTCAGCAAGAACTTCAACCTGCCCTGCGTGATGGACTGGGACGCCACTTCGTACACCAGCACGGTGCCGCACTGCCGGCGGCGTACCGACACCGGCAAGACGACCGCTGACATCGTCGGCGAGCCGCACCGCGACGGTGAGATCTGGTCGAACGCGCTGTGGGACGTCAGCAAGGCGCTCGGCCGGGACAAGGCCAACAAGGTGATCCTCCAGGGCACGTTCTTCTACGCCCCGGACACATCGTTCGCCGAGGCAGCCCGCGTCACCGTGCAGTCCGCCTGGCTGCTCTACGGCAAGGCAGCCGCCAGCCAGGTGACCACGGCCTTCCAGGCACGCAAGATCCTCTGACGCGAGGCCAGGTCATGTGCCCACCGTCGTTACTGTGGGCGCATGACCTGGAGCACATCGGACATCCCTGACCTGACCGGCCGGCGAGCACTCGTCACCGGCGCCACGAGCGGCCTCGGCTACCAGACCGCCCTCGAACTGCTGCGGCATGGCGCCGAGGTTGTCGTTGCCGCTCGCAACCCGGAGAAGTCGGCCCGGGCCGCGGCTGAACTGGCTGCAGCCTCCGGCCGTGAAGCACCGGACGTCGTCGATCTCGACCTGTCCGATCTCGCGAGTGTCCGCGCGGCCGCTGAGCAGGTCACCAAGTCGTACGACAGCCTGGACCTGCTGGTGAACAACGCCGGCGTGATGGCTCCGCCGTACCGGCAGACCGCCGACGGCTTCGAGCTGCAAGTCGGTACCAACCACCTCGGGCATTTCGCGCTGACCGCACAGGTGATGCCATTGCTGGCCAAGGCCCCGCAGCCACGCGTGGTGACGGTCAGCTCGTTCATGCACAAGTCCGTGCGCGGCATCAGCCAGAGCGACCTGCGAGCCGCGAACGACTACCGCAAGTGGGACGCGTACGGGAAGTCCAAGCTCGCCAACCTGCTCTTCATGCTCGAGCTCGATCGTCGTGCCCGCGCCGCCGGCTCGCCGGTGCTGAGCGCAGGCTCGCACCCCGGCTACGCGTTGACCCACCTCCAGACCGCTGGGCCCCAACTCGGCGGCGTCGACCTGGCTGCGCGCGTGCTGGCGATCAGCACCAGGCTCTTCGCCCAGTCGGCCGCCGCCGGCGCCTGGCCCAGCCTGTACGCCGCCACGCTGCCGGATCTGCCGCCGGGTTCGTACGTCGGGCCACGCCTCTTGGAACTCCGCGGTGCGCCGAAAGTGGCTGTGCCGTCGCGCACCGCCCAGGACGAGGAATTGGCCAAGCAGCTCTGGTCCTGGTCCGTCGAAGCGACAGGCGTCGATAGCTTCTGAGCCTTGTGTCGCCCTTGGTGTCGAGGTAGTGACACACCGGCAATGTCGTGGTTACTCTTCGGTAATCACCGAGCCGGAGGTCAATGTGCGGAGAGTCGTCCTCGCCCTGTTCGCCCTCGTCGTTGCCGTCGCTGGAACTGGTCTCAGCCCAGTTGCGGCCGAAGCGGTGCCGGGTTTCAGCACCAGCTATCAGCGCATCCCCGGCGCAGGCGGTACCGCGATCGGCGCGGTGGTGCTGACGCCCACCGGCCAGGGCGCTGGGCCGTTCCCGCTCGTCGTGATGCCGTCCAGTTGGGGCCTCCCGGACGTCGAGTACGTCGGCCAGGGCGCCAAGTTGGCGACGGCGGGGTTCCAGGTGATCTCGTACTCCAGCCGCGGCTTCTGGGACTCCACCGGCGGGATCGACATCGCCGGTCCGCCGACTGTGGCCGATGTCACCGAAGTCATCAACTGGGCCGACGAGCACACCGCTGCGGACACCAGCCGGGTCGCAGCGGTCGGCATCTCCTACGGCGCGGGCATCTCGTTGCTTGCGAGTGCCCAGGACCCGCGGATCAAGGCAGTCGGTGCGCTCAGCGGCTGGGCGGACCTGATCGCTTCGGTGGATCCCAACGAGACGGTCAGTCTACAGGCCGTCGCCGCGCTTCTTGCCCTAGGCAACATCACCGGCCGGCCCGGGCCGGAGATGCAGTCGCTGCAGACGAAGTTCCTCACCGGTGATTTCGACGGTGCCATCGCCGAGGCCAAGGGGCTCAGTCCGGTCCGGTCCGCCGCCACCGTGGTCGATCGGATCAACGTCAACCACCCGGCCGTGTTCCTGGCCAACGCCTTCGAAGATTCGATCTTCCCGCCGAACCAGTACTCCGACTTCTTCACTCGGTTGACCGGCCCGAAGCGCCTGCTGCTGGCACATGGCGATCACGCGACCCCGGAGGCGACGGGCGCGATCGGCCTGCCGAACGAGACCTTGGACGAACTGGCCGGCTGGTTGCGGCACTACCTGACGGGCGCCGACAACGGTGCCGACCAGGAGTCGCCGGTGCAGCTCAAGTCCCAAGGCGGTACGTGGCGGGGATACCCGGACTGGGCAGCTGTGGCCACGCCGCGGACGTCGTACTTGACGAAGCCGGCCGGGTCGTCCCGCACCGGCGGTATGAGCGAGACTGCCGCGGCTGGGTGGTC
>JAWWOY010000008.1:0-4222 GCA_033851195.1 Kribbellaceae bacterium
CACGACGACGTGATGGACTCCTCCGACGTACGCCGCGGCGCCCCGGCCGCGCACCGGCGGTTCGAGGCGCTGCAGCGGGCCCGGACCGAGGCCAGCGGCCGCGGCGGTGATCCGGTCGGCTTCGGTATCGGCGCCGCCATCCTGCTCGGCGACCTCTGCCTGATCTGGGCCGACGAGATGATGCACACCTCCGGGTTCGACGCCGCCGCGCTGGCCCGGGCAGCCGAGTACTTCGACGCGGTCCGGGTCGAGGTGACAGCCGGGCAGTACCTGGACCTGGTCGCGCAGGCCAGCGGCGAGGCCGACATGGACCGGGCCGTGCGGGTGCTGCGGTACAAGTCCGCCACCTACACGGTCGAGCGGCCGCTGCACATCGGTGCCGCCCTGGCCGGTGGAGGGCGACACCTGATCGAACAGCTGTCGGCGTACGGGTTGCCGCTGGGCGAGGCGTTCCAGTTGCGCGACGACCTGCTCGGCGTGTTCGGCGACCCGGCCGTGACGGGCAAGCCGGCCGGCGACGACCTGCGCGAGGGCAAGCGGACCGTGCTCATCGCGTACGCCGTGGAGCACGCGTCGGAGGTCCAACTGACCGAGTTCGACCGGCTGTTCGGACGGCCCGATCTGGACGCCGACGAGATCCAGCTGCTGCGCGAGATCCTGCAGGACTGCCGCGCGGTGCAGGCGTGCGAGGACCAGATCACCGACCGGACCGAGGAAGCGCTGGACGCGCTCGACCGGGCGCCGATCGACGACGAGTCCGCCCGCAAGGCGCTGACCGACCTCGCCGTCGCCGCCACCGACCGCAAGGTCTGACCCAACGCTCGGCCACCTACCGGTCGGCCAACTACTGGTCGGCCAACTACTGGTCGGACAGCTACTGGTCGGACAGCTACTGTTCGCTCAGCATGTGGAGCAGGTGGAGGAGGTCGGCGGTGGCCTTGAGGTCGCCGAGCACGATCACCTTCAGGGTGGCGCGGTCCTCGTCGTACACGGTCTCGACCCGGAGCCGGCCGCCGTGTTCGTGGTTCAGCGAACCCGTCACGAAGGTGCTGATCCGGTCCGCGCCGACGCGATCGACCGCGTCGATCTGCACGATGCTCGACACCTCGGCATGCCTGGCCCGGTCGGTGCGCGCCCCGGGTGCCGCCACCGTCGTACCGGTGAACGCCTCGAGGTCTTCGCGCGTGATCCGGTACTGCTTGCCGATCCGGACTGCCTTGAGCCGGCCATCGCGCACATAGTTGCGGATCGTGCGCACGTGCAGGCCAAGCCGGTCGGCCACCTGCTCGACCGAGTACAACTCCTGAGGCATCGGCAACCTTCGTTTCGGGGAGACCTCAGGCTAGTGTCCCGTGCGGGCGGTCCCTTTACGGGACACCAGTGCCCCGAAGTCGGGGGTGGTGCGTAGCTCCGGTGTCCTGCGGAGGTGCGTCACTTGCCAATCAGGTACTCCACGACTGCACCGGGCGGCGCGCCATTGCAAGACCGCCGGATCACTGGGCTTGGCAAGTGCTGCGGGTCCGCGGCGATGCAGCGACACCGCCCCACTCGACTGTGATCTGACCCCTTAGAACTCCCTATAAATGTACAAGATAGGGCAGTTTAAGGTAGTTTAGGGAGCATGATCATGACTTATAGCCCTGCCTTGAAGCGCCATGCTTGACGAGCTGCGCCAACTGCGCGGTGTGCCAGTGCTCGTCTGCGCGGCAGAGGGCAGTCCGCTGCGTGACGATCAGGGCGCGGTCGACCTGATCGCGGCCGCATCCGGCCATCGCGCCGACTGGGTTGCCGTACCGGTCGACCGGCTGCCGCCTGAGTTCTTCCGGCTGCGGAGCGGCGTGGCCGGCGCGATCGTGCAGAAGTTCGTCAACTACCGGACGGGGCTGGCGGTGGTGGGCGATGTGACTGCCCATGTTGCTGCCAGTGACGCCTTCCGGGATTGGGTGCGCGAGACCAACCGGGGCCGCGACATCTGGTTCGTCGTCGACCTGGCCGAGCTCGCGCAACGACTGACGGTTGCCCGCGGCTCTGGGGATACATTGCCGGTATGACGGACGGGGCCGAGCCGGTGACGGTCGATTCGCCGGCCGTGGCCAAGCCGCGACTGCTGAGGCAGAGCTGGTGCGATCTGTCCTTCCTGCATTGGGCAGTCGAGCCTGGCGCTGTGGCCCGCTACTTCCCACCCGGGGTGCGGCCGGACGTCTTCGAGGGACGCACCTATGTCGGGCTGGTGCCGTTCCGGATGGTCGGGACCGGGCTGCCGCATGGCCCGGCAGTGCCCTGGCTCGGCACCTTCCAGGAGACCAACGTGCGGCTGTATTCGGTCGACAGCACAGGTCGACGCGGAGTGGTCTTCCTCAGCCTGGATGCGGAGCGGGCGCTGGTCGTCGCCGGAGCTCGGAGCGTCTTCGGGTTGCCCTACCGCTGGGCCAGGATGCGCCATCGCGTCGACGGAGACATGCACACCTACACGGCGATACTGCGCTGGCCGGGGGTTTCTGCCCGGAGCCGCATCGCCGTCCGTGCCGGTACGCCCTTTGAGGCCGGTCCGCTGGAGCAGTTCCTGTCCGCTCGCTGGGGCTTGCACGTGGCCCGCTTCGGCCGGACGTGGTACCTGCCGAACGAACATCCCGTCTGGTCACTGCGCCGAGCAGAACTGGTCGACTTCGAGGACGAGGGCCTGCTCTCGTCGGTCGGCCTGGCCGAACTGGCCACCCGTCCGCCGGACCACCTGGCCTTCAGCGACGGCGTACCGGCAAGCTTCGGTACGCCGCTGCCGGCCACCCGACCGCGACGTGTTGACTCGTGCCGATGAGCGGCCGTCGGTGCGCATCGCGCCCGGGAGCACTCCAACGCGAACAGCAGCATCTCGACTTCGTCGGGGAGGAGCGACGGTTCGCGGATCGCGGTGTCCAAGAGTTGCTCTGAGCCATGGCAGGCACGCTACGGTGCATTCCGGACGTTCTGCTGCCGGATTGTGGGAGGTTGCCATCGCCGAGGTCAGTCCGACGGCTCGGGCGCTGATGGCGCTCGAACTCATCCAGGGCAGCCCGGGCATCACCGCCGAACGGCTGGCCGACAAGCTCGGCGTCTCGGAGCGCGCGGCCCGGCGCTACGTCGGCATCCTTCGCGACGCCGAGATCCCGATCGAGTCGGCGCGGGGGCCTTACGGCGGCTATCGGGTCGGCCGCGGCCTCCGCTTTCCGCCCCTGGTGTTCACTGCCACCGAGGCACTGGGCCTGGTGATGGCCGTCCTGGACGGCCACCACGAGGCAGGCGACCCCACCGACCCGGTCGGCAGCGCTTTGGGCAAGATCGTGCGGGCGCTCCCCGCACCGGTGGCGGCCCACGCCGAAGCGGTACGCCGCACCATCGCACCCGCCCCCGATCGCGCCGCCGCCCGGCCTGACTCCGACATCACGATCGCCCTCGTGGAGGCATGCTCCCAGCACCGCCGGGCACGCCTTGACTACCGCTCCGAGGCCGGGTCGGAGTGGGTCGTCGAGATCGAGCCGTGGGCGGTCGTCGTACGCCACGGCCGCTGGTACCTGCTGTGCCTGGTCCCCGAGAAGGACGCCGTCCGGGCCTACCGGGTCGACCGGGTGCAGGGCGTGGCGATGCTCGCCGACACCTTCACGCCTCCGATCGACCTGGACCCGGTCGCCCTGCTCGAGGACCACCTGGCCGTCGGCTGGGAGTACTCCGCCGAGGTCGTGATCGACGCACCCGTCGAGGACGTGGCGCGATGCGTTCCGCGTTCCCTCGGCCGGCTCGAGGCGGTCGACGCCCGGACCTCGCGGCTGACCGGCAGCACCGGCAACCCGTACTGGTACGCCGAGCAGCTGGCGGTCCTGCCCGCGCCGTTCCGGGTGCTGGGCGGTGTCGAGCTCCAGGAGACCACCCGCGTACTCGGGGAACGGTTCCTGGCCGCGAGCGCACCAGGTCGCACCAGGTCGCACGAGATCCACGGGTTCCGGATGCAGAACGTCCGCAATGGGCCCTACGTTGGCGCCATGACCAACAGCGATTACTGGAGGGAACCGCCCCTCGCTGGTACCGATGCCGAGCACCTCGTCGGTGCGCTCGACCGCCTGCGCACTACCTTCCGCTGGAAGGCCGACAACCTCGACACGGCCGGGCTGCAGACCCGAATCGGCGCCTCCTCACTGACGCTGGGCAGCCTGCTCAAGCACCTCGCGCGCGCAGAAGAGCAGATGTTCAG
>JAWWOY010000031.1:0-20103 GCA_033851195.1 Kribbellaceae bacterium
GGCTGGGACGCCTTCACGACCACGATGGCCGCCCTGTTGACCGTGATCGGCGCGGTGCTCCCGTTTTTGATCGCCCTCGCCCTGATCGGCGTACCGCTGTGGCTTCTCCGTCACCGCTTCCGCCGCAGCCCCGCGCCGGTCCCGGCCACCGCCGGCCCGCCCCTCCCCCAGCACCCCGACCACCCCGACCAGTCCTGAACGACGGGCCGGACACTGCGCTCCGCTGCTGTGAATCCCGCTCCGAAACTGCAGCACAATGCAGTATCATTGTCTTTGAAACTGCATTGCACCGCAGCAGGGAGGCCTGATGGGAACCGTGGTGAACCGACGGTATACCGCTCGGCGCTCGCTCGATCGCCGGTTTGAGCACTGGCGTGAGCTGGGGTCCGCGACCACCCGCCCACGCGGTGGATGGGTGCGAGCGATCCGCGAAGCACTGGGAATGTCGGCAGCGGACCTAGGCCGACTGATGCATGTGACCGATACTTCGGTGCTGCGGCTCGAGCAGTCGGAGCAGGGCAACCGCGCACGGCTGGACACATTGCAGCGTGCCGCCGATGCTCTCGGGTGCGATCTCGTCTATGCACTGGTGCCCCGGCAACCACTGGAGCAGATCGTCGCAGTCCGCGCCCGTGACGTCGCCCGGGACGAGCTCGCCCGCGTCGATCACACGATGACGTTGGAGGCCCAGCGCGTCGACGACAGCCACTGGCAGGAACGAATCGAGTCCTACGCGCTCGAGGTCGCAGAACAACCTGGCCTGTGGCGCGATCGGAGCTGACCGTGCCGACGAACGACTTGTCCGCCCGGGAGCCGGACGGAGCGACGCCGCTGGAGGAAGAGGAACGTGACGGCCTGCGGCCGTCCTGGATTGCCACTCGAGCGGATCTCAACGAGGCGGAGCAAGACAATCTCACCCAGGCGCGACTCCGGCTGCGGCGGCGCAGGTTGACGCCACAACATCTACTCGACGACCAGTTCGTCCGGCAGTTGCACCGCGAGATGTTCGGCCAGGTCTGGCGTTGGGCGGGCACCTACCGCACGACCGAGCGCAACATCGGGATCCGTCCGTGGGAGATCCCGATGGCAGTCCAGAGCCTGATGGCGGATGCCGTCTTCTGGACGACCGGGGATCAGCCGATGCCCATCGACGATGCGGCAGCTCGGCTGCACCATCGACTGGTTGCGATCCACCCATTCCCCAATGGCAACGGCCGGCATGCGCGTGAGCTGACGGATCTCTTGCTTCAGGCGCAGAAGGTGGAACTCTTCAGCTGGGGCCGGGGAAGACTGACTGACGCTGGCGCCACCCGGGCCGCGTACATCGCGGCGCTCCGGTCAGCTGATGCACAGGACTACGAGCCGTTGATGAGGTTCGTCCGATCCTGAGCCCAGCTCAGGACACTAAAAAAGCAGGGTGGTAGCTAGTTGGCGGTAGGCGTTGGCGCCGGCGGAGCGGGTCGACGTACTGAGGATGGAGCGGCCGACCGCGGGGGCCTCGGCGAAGCGGATCGACTTGGGGATCGGCGGGGCCAGCACCTCCAGGTCGTAGGAGTGGGAGATCGTCTCCAGCACGGCCCGGGCGTGGATGGTGCGGCCGTCGTACAGGGTGGGCAGGACGCCGAGGACCTGCAGGTCCGGGTTCGTCAGGCGCTTCACGTCGTGGATGGTGTCAAGGAGTTGGCCGACGCCGCGGTGTGCGAGAGTCTCGCACTGCAAGGGAATCAGCACGTCCGAGGCGGCCGACAACCCGTTGACCGTCAGCAGTCCGAGGGTCGGCGGGCAGTCGACCACGATCCAGTCGTACGCCGATGCCAGCGGCCGCAGGGCGGTTCTGACGACCTGCTCGGGTCCGCTCTCGGCGGCGAGGCTGATCTCGGCGGCGGCCAACTCGATCGTGGCCGGCAGCAGGTCCGGGCCGTCGTCGCAGCTGACCAGGACGTCCCGCGCTTTCATCTTGCCGAGCAGCACGTGGTGCATCGACGTCTCCAGATCCTCGGGGTCGTAGCCGAGCGAGAACGTCAGACAGGCCTGTGGATCCAGGTCGACCAGCAGCACCCGCTGGCCGAGTTCGGACAGGGCAACGCCGAGTGAGGCAACCGTGGTCGTCTTGGCCACGCCGCCCTTCTGGTTCGCAACCGCGAGTGTGCGGGGCACCCTCGTCATTGTGCCCCACCTGGGACCGGATCGTTCGCGCCCACACCAGCAAGGTTCCGTGTTCTTGCCGTGCGAGGCACCCTCAACCGTTACCTTGGGGTCGTGAGTACGCCGCGCACACTGACGCTGCCCGACGGGGTCGTTCCCGCCATTCTGGACACCGAGCGTGGCAGTTTCGCCACCTTGCAGGCGGTCCCCGACATCGGTACGCCGCTGGGCACCGTGCTCCTGGTCCCGGGCTGGACCGGCAGCAAGGAGGACTTCACCCCGCTGGTGCACCACCTGGCCCGATATGGCTGGCGCACAGTGGCCGTGGACCAGCGCGGCCAGTACGAGACACCCGGGCCGGACGATCCGGCGGCGTACACGCTGGCCGAGTTCGGCGCCGATGTGGTCGCGATGAGCGTCGCGCTCGGCGGCTACAGCCAACTGGTCGGCCATTCGTTCGGCGGTCTGGTGGCGCGCGAGGCGGTGCTGATCGACCCGAGCGTGTTCTCCACCATCACGCTGCTGTGTTCTGGCCCGGGCGCCTTCAGCGACGAGGCCAAGCGGCAGGGGCTGGAGATGCTCGCGTTCGGCCTGGACAATCTGCCGATCGAGCAGGTCTATGACTTGAAGCTGGATCACGACAGCAAGGAGTCCGGGTACGTCGCTGCGCCCGCGGACATCGCGGCGTTCTTGCGCAAGCGGTTCACCTCGAATGCGCCGGCCAGCCTGGCGGCGATCACCCGGCGGCTGGTGGACAGCGACGACCGGACCGAGAAGCTCGCCAAGTCCGGCGTCCGCGCGCAGGTGCTGTACGGCGAGACCGACGACGGCTGGCCGACTGCCCTCCAGGACACGATGGCGGACGTCCTCGGGGTGCGGCCGCAGGCTATCGAGGGGGCCGGCCACTCCCCCGCGATCGACCAGCCCGCCGCCACCGCGAGGCTGCTGGTGGACTTCTTCCACGACCGCTGAGGCCCGTCGCCCCCGGATCAAATAAACTGGTCTAGCGTCCCGTGAGGGCGGCTAGCTGCGAACCGCCGGTGTTCGACGATTGACCTCGGCTCCTGTATCACGACCTGAGGGGGGCGTCTGATGGGATCAGGCAGCCAGTTCGGCCGGGGCGGCCGATGACAGCGCCGGCACTCGATACGCGGACCCGCGGTCCCCGGCACACCGAACTGCACCTGGGTCGGCTGGACCGGGTCCGCGTGTCGGTGGCCGCGGCGCCGATGGCGAGCTTGGTCTCGCTCGTCGTGGACGCGCTCGGTGGGCCGCGGCAGGGGGTCGCGCCGGAGTGGGTTCGAACCGTCCGCCGTGCGCTTCCATCGGCTGCCGCGCAGGCTGTCACCCCGATGTTCGACCGGACCCAGGCGCTGCTGCCCGACTGCTTGACCCCTCTCGGTCTGGACGGCTCACCGGTGACCGAGCAGCTCGCCTGTATCGCAGACGTGACCGCGGACGTGCTCAGCGAGGGTGTCGACATGCTGGCTCCGGGCGATCCGCCGGCTCCCTGGCGGAGCGCATTGCGCCGGCCGCGGCACTGGATCGACTCCTACGTCACTGCGCTGGCCGCTGCCTGGCAGGCCTATGCCCCGATCTGGCAGCAGTCGACTGCACTACGCGCGCGCCAGACCGAGCGGATCGGCGCGGCCGTCGTCACCGGAGGCCTTGACGTCCTGTTGTCCGGCCTGAGCAACCGGGCGCGGTTCTCGGACCAGACGCTCTACCTGTCGGACCGGCACCCGTATCGGGTCGAGCTCGGCGACCGGCCGGTGGTGCTGGTGCCGCTGGTGTCCGGAAGGACCGCCTCGATCTTCAACCTGGACGAGCCCGACCAGGTGTGGCTCGGCTACCCGGTACCGGGACTCGACAAGCTCCGGATCGGACCGGTCGCCTCCGCTCGGGACACCCTGACTCTGCTGATCGGGCCGATCCGAGCCGCGATCCTGCGCGCCCTCGACCGGCCGAGCAGCATGGGCCGCCTGGCCGAGCACCTGGCCGCCGGGCCCAGCACAGCGACGTACCACTGCACCCAGTTGGCCTCGGCCGGCCTGGTCGTCCGCCAGCGAGTGGGCCGCGAGGTGCGGATCCACCGCACCCCGCGGGGAGACGCTTTGGTCGACCTACTGAGCTGAGTGTCCCGTCACGGCCGGAGGGCACTGGGAGCGGGCCATTCGGTGCCGGCGGCGAAGTAATCGTGCCACTTCGGGGCGGCGGAGAACGCGCTCCCGGTGGACTTGCCGACGTACACGTCAGCCGCGGCGCCGCGAGTGAACGTCACGATGTCGTCCAGCCCGTCGCCGTCGAAGTCACCCACTCCCGGGATCTCACCGGTCGGCGCGAAGTAGTCCTGCCACTTCACGTTGTCCCCGACGAAGCCTGTGCCGTTGGACAGCGACACGAACACATCCGCCGGAACGCCGCCGGTGAAGGTGACGATGTCGTCGCGTCCGTCGCCGTTGAAGTCGCCCACATCCGGCAGTTCGGCGTTGATCGCGAAATGACCGTGCCACTGCCAGCCGACGCCGAGGAAGCCGCGGCCGTTCGAGAGCGCGACGTACACGCTGGCAGTGGCTCCGCGGGTGAAGGTGACGATGTCGTCCCGGCCGTCGCCGTCGAAGTCACCGACATCCGGGACCTCGGTGCCGAAGGCGAAGGAGTCGTGCCACAGCCAGCCGTCCTGGACGAACTTGGTGCCGTCCGAGAGCGACACGTAGACGTCGCCGGCCGTGCCGCGGGTGAAGGTGACGATGTCGTCCTTACCGTCACCGTTGAAGTCGCCGACCTGTGGGATCTCGGTGCCCACCGCGAAGTGATCATGCCACTTCGCCGCCGGGTCGTAGCCATGGCCGTTGGACAGCGCCACGTACACGTCGGCCAGGTCGCCGCGGGTGAAGGTGATGATGTCGTCCTTACCGTCACCGTTGAAGTCGCCGGTCATCGGGATCTCGGTGCCCACCGCAAAGAAATCGTGCCACTTGACGCCTTCCCCACTGAAGGCAGAACCGTTGGACTGTGCGACGTAGACATCGGCCGGGTCACCCCGGGTGAACGTCACCACGTCATCCTTGCCGTCGGCATTGGTATCCGACACTGTGGAGCGCTTGACGGTGACACTCGCCACCGCGCTCGGCGTACTGGCGTTGCCTGCGGCATCGACCGCCACGATCCGGTAGAAGCGCTGCTGGTTGTCCGGCAACGCCTTGTGCAGGAAGCCCGGTTCCGAGGTGGTCCCGACCAGCGTCGACGGCCCGACCGGCACATCCGCCGCCGTCGCCGAATACACCCGGTACGACGGTGTGCCGGAATCGTCGAGCACCGGCTGCCAATCCAGCCGGACCGAATGCTCCCGGGCCGTGGCCACGACTCCTCCAACTGCGCCCGGCGCCGTGCTGTCGGCGTACGGGGTGACGAGGTTCGCCGCGACGTAGCGCGCGGCTGTCCACGCCGGGGCGGCGGAGGTCGGCGTCAACTGCACCGTGATGCGCGACTTGCCGGCAGTCGCCGCGGCAGGCAAGGGGAACTCATCGGACAGCCATCGCATCGCGCCGTTGCCGAGCGGTTGCCGCCAAGTGCCGACGGCCATCCCGTCCACACTGACCTGCGCCTCCTGGTAGGCCTGCGCCTGGTCCGCCGTCCGCCGCAGCAACACGCCCGCATTGGCCGGATCGACCGCCAGTTGGAACGAGATGGCTCCCTTGCCGGACCGCACCTGATCGGTGAACGGCAGGTCATCCAGATCGCCTTCATAGCTGCTGGTCAGCGCCGCCTGGGCGCCCGCGTCGGCGTACTGGTGGGTGGTCCGAGCGGCAGCGTCACCGACATCGAGCGCGTCGGTCTGCCTGCCTGCGACCGTCGGCTGGGTGTAAAGGAACGCGGTCGACCCGTAGTCGGCGAACACGTCGTTCTGCTGGCCGTGCTCGATGCCGAAGTGGAAAGCTGTGGTGTAAGGCACCGCGTCGGTCAGCATCAGCCGATAGACCGCGTCGCACTCGCGCGCACAACCACCGCCCTGCACCTCATGCGCGGTATTGCCGTTGAAGGACGCGCTGAACCTGCCGGAGCCGAAGTACCAGCCGCCCTCGTAGAAGTCCTCGGTGCCGGTGCCATGGTGCGACGGACCGGCCGCGCCGTCGACGTGGATCCGTTCGTCGCCCTCGAGATAGCCACGCGTCACGCCCGACTCCGGGCCGCTCGCCATTGTCTGCGCAATACCGACGAACTTGCCGCGGCCGGTCAGTTCTGCCCCGGTCCAGTCCTGCCCGAACACCGTCTTGCCGGCGGTCGACGCAGTGCTGAAGTACGCCGCCGGGCCGCCCGGCGCCAAGTCCGTCGTCCAGCGTGCATCGGGCGCACTGGTGACCTGCACCTCGATGTTGCCGACGGTCTGGTTGCTGCCGTTCACGAGCACCACCGAGGCCGACTCCCGGAACGGCATCGGCCACCAACTGGTGAACCAGCCGCCTGCCGCCGGGTCGGCCGCGAACATCAACGACTTGACCGAGTAGGCGCCCAGGCCGGTGCCGAAGAACTCCCCGACCGGCGAGTCCACCGTGGTCCGCCCGTCGAAGCTGATCTGCAACCGAAGGCCGGCCAGGGTCGCGTCCGACGGCGTCACACCGGGGAAGCGCAGCCGCAGCTGGCTGATCGTGCCAGCACCCTGCACGTCGCCGAAGTTGTGCTGCTGCCCGGGTCCGATCGCTCGGGTCGAGGTGATGGTAGTTGCCCCTGGCATCGATGGTTTCGGGTCCGCCGTGCCCGACGTCCGCAACGTCGCCAGTACGTCGTTCGCCTGGTCGGCCGGGTTGAACGTGGTGACACCGGTGGCGTCCGGAAAATGGCGGTAGTTCACGTGGTAGAAGAGCGGGTTGTTCTGCACGACGATCTGCATCGACTGCCGGTACGGCATCGGCACCTTGATCTGGAATCCGCCCGACGACTGGGTGTTGTTGGCGACCAGTGGATTGACGAACGGCGCACCGACCTTGCCGTCGGTCACGTCTTTGAGCAACCGGTTCAGCACCACGTTGCCGTCCAGGGTGATGCTGATGGTGCCGGTGTCGGTCACGTCCGGGACGCCATTGCGGATCCGGGTGAACCAGATGGAGTCGACCTGACCGGAGCCGCTGTCTTCGGCGATCACGCAGCCGGCGGCGATCGTCCGCAGGCAGGAGTACGTCCCCGCGAAGCCGTCGTCGTTGCTGCCCTTCCGATCGAAACTGGAGAACTGCCGCGCGCTGGTACCCGGCGACAAGTACGGCAGCCGGTCCAACTGCCGGAACGTGTCCCAGCCGACCGGTCCCTTGTCGACCGCCGCAGCCGCAGCGGCCGCTACCGGCCGGGACGCAGCGGCCGGTGCACCGACAGCAGCCGCCGTCAGCGGGAGCGCAGCGGCGAGCGAGGTGAGCAGAACCACGAAGCGGTTCATGCTTGCTTCTCCAGCTTCCAGCGCTGGCAGGGGCCGTTCCAGTAAGGCCAGATGATCAGATCGACACCCCTGTCCGGGCTGCAGCCGTCGACATCGAGGGACTTGCCGGTCTTGAACTGCTGGATGCTCCAACTGCCGTCGACGGCCGGTTCGATCCGCCAGCGCTGGCAGTCGGCATCGCTGATCTCGCTCACGATCACCTTCGCCAGGTTCGCCTGCGAACAACTCTCCACAGCGAGCGCCTTGCCGCTGCTCGGGTCGACGATCTGGTAGACGTCGTCGCCCAGCGGCTTGACCTGCCACTTCTGGCACGGGCTGCCCTCGACCCAGTCCCAGACACGCACGCCCTCTTCGGGCTTGCAGTTGGAGATGTCGAGCACGAACGGGCTTCGCATCGTGGTGACCTTGTACCGGCCGTCCAACTGGGGCGTGTTGAGCGCCGCCCGGAGGATCCACTGCTGGCTGGCCACCGCGGCGCACGGCTGCTGGACCACCTTCGCTCCGTTGCCGGTGTCACCACCCACGATCGCGCCGCACTTGCCGCTGTGCGCGAACCTGAGCCGCACCACCGTGTCGTAGCTGCTGCCCTCGACGTACTCCAGCAGCACCTGCTGGTTCGCCGTTCCAGCGCAGAGCCACTGCAGCACTGGCTCGTTGTCGGCGGCGCTCTGGTTGTTCACGTCCAAGCAGCGCGCCTTGCTATCCAGCTTCGCACCGTTGGCGTGCACAGTGTGCACCTCGAACTGCTCGGTACCGGCCACCTGCTCGATCCGGAACCGCTGGTGCACACCACCGAAGCAGTCCCACTGCTGGGCCGGCGCTGGATCGGCCTGGCTCGCGCCGGCGATCTCCAGGCACCGGCCGCTGTTGCGGGAGACCAGCTCGTAGGTGCGGTGCTCGATGTCGAACTTCGGACCGAGGCTGGCTCCGACCTTTGCTTCCTTCCACCCGGCCACGGCCGGAGCGAACGAAGTGCCGTTCGACGTCAGCGTGTAGACCTCCCGGCCCCCGCCGTCGGTGGAGTACACCAGGGCGACGTCGTCGTTGCCGTCCTTGGAGTAGTCACCGACGCTGAGCGCGGTCTTGGCAGGGTCGAAGGTGGCGGTGTCGTGCCACCACTCCGACAGCGTCAGCGCCGTCCCGGAGGACCTGAACACCTTCAGAGAGGTATCAGTGTTGCCGTTCTCGTAGATCGCAACGATGTCGTCCTTGCCGTCTCCGTCGAGATCTCCCGCGGCGGGCTTGCTGCGCTCCCAGCAGTACCCGTTCGCACCGCTGTCGTGAAGTGTCACCGGGGCCCCGGCGAACGCCGTACCCGAGGACTTGTAGACCTCGGTCAGCGTCCTGCAACCGCCGAGGTTCTTCATGTTCACCAGGTCGTCCCGGCCGTCGCCGTCGACGTCGGCCAGTACCGGGGCACTCTGCGCCCATTCTCCGGAGTTTACGGCGGTCTGGGACCACTGCACCGGGGTCGCGAGGTTGCCACCGGCAAAGACCAATGTGCGCCAGTTGCCGGCACCGGTGTTGAGTTGTACGACGATGTCGGCCTTGGTGTCGCCGGTCACCTCGCCAGAAATGATCCGGGCAGAACTCAGGGCCCAGCCGGCGCTCCCGCTGTTCCACAGGGGCGCGGCCGGCGAGTCATACCGGTTGCCGTCCGACTTCAGCGAGTAGAGCGCCACCCGCCGGCCCGGCTCCTCCCGGAACATGCCGAGGTCGGCCCGACCGTCACCGTCGAAGTCGCCCTGCACCGCGCGGGTCCGGTAGAGCGGGAAGCCACCACTGTCGCCGCTGTCCCAGGAGATGTTGCCGGTGTTGAACCCGCCGGCCCTGGCTGTCACGTTCCACACCGCGGTCCGCCCGTAGCCGTGATCGAGGACCATGTTCACATCGGACCGGCCGTCACCGTTGATGTCGCCACGCACGTGCGGCACCGGGGCGGTGTTGTCGAGAGCGCTGAGGTCCCATGCCGGCGTGATCCCGCTGACATTGCCGGCCCGGTCCACCGCCCTCACGTAGAGGCGGCGGGTCGGAACCCCGGTACCCGGATCGGGCCAGACGGTCAACGGAACCTTCGCCGTGCCGTCCGCACCGGCCTTGATCCGCAGCGTCACCTTGTCCTGCTGGAAGCCGTAGATGTACTCGACGACATCCGTGTCGCCGACGGCCGGGCGGAGGGTCACCAGCCCGGTCGTCCGGGCCGGCAGGACAGGCTCTCCGTCGGGATAGTCGGCCGACTCCAGCCTGGGCAGCAGCGGCCTCACCGAGTCGACGGCGAAGTAGCACTTCTCACTGTCCGGCCCGAACTCGACACCGTCGTCCGGCACATTGTCATTGCTCCGGGCAACGAAGTAGTACGTCTGGCCGGTGAACAACTCCCCGGCCGGTAGCTGCGGCCAGCCGAATGCCGCTCCCGAAGTGGTGATGCTGGAATCCACCTGGTATTCGAGCCCGTTGTCCGAGGCACGGTGGACGGCCAGCCGAGTGGTGATGTTGTCGCCATCGGGATCGCTGGCCACGGCCGACAGGGAAGGCTGGGTCGTGCTGATCGCTGTCGGGGCCGCCGCGGTGCCGCACGGCTGCGGCCGGGTGAAGTTCACCTTGATCGGCGCTCGTGCGGGGTTGTTGTAGGTGACGACCAGCCGTGCCGTGTCGGGGCGGAACCTCTTCCATTGCGCCTTGTCATCCTCGGCCGGAGCGCGCAGGCCCAAGGTGAGGGTCCCGGTCCGCTGATCGGCGACCTGCTGGACCAGGTTCTTCAACGCGGGCGAGGAGAAACCCATGCCCATGTCGGGCTGCCCGCCGTTGGTCCACGCGTTACCCGATGCCGTCGCCAGGTAGGCCGACCAGTGGCCCCCCGAGTTGTTCCAGGTCAGCGGGACCGCGTTGTCGATCGTCCTGGTCTGGAAGAGATCGGTCGGGGTGGGCGACCCGGTCGGGCTGTGGTCGAGCGTGATGTCGAACCTGGCCGCGATCACCCGGGCGCCGTTCAGCGCATCGGTGCGCATCTGGAAGAAGGAGCGGTACCGGACCGCGCCGTCCCACGAATAACCCACCTTCGCGCCTTCGGCCCGGTCGAAGTTCCAGTACGACTGGTCGGGCGCCATCTGGTTCACGTGTGTCCAGAGGTACTGGTCACCGGCCCAGGACGGATCGACGTACAGCGGGAAACGGGTGGTCGCCGACGTCAGCAGCGTTTGGTCGGGCCGGATGACGAGATCCCGACCGACCAGGCCGGCGGGGATGGTGGCATGCCGGGCCGCAGCGGAGCCGCCATGGGCGGCGGCTTGCCGCTCACTCGGCTCGGCTGTCGCCGCGGGGGTGTCCCACATCACGGCGGAACCGGCGCTGAAGACCGACCGACCCGCCTTGTCCGTGGCCACGGTCGTGCCGTCCGGCCTGCTGCTGATGGTGAGGCCGGCACTGCTCAGCGGGAACCGGATCTGCCACAGGGCAGGGTTGAGCGCAGCGGCGCGGGTCTTCACCACCAGCACCTGGGCGAACCCGATCGGCTGGGCCCGGATCTTCAGATCCACGCCGGGCAGCAGCTCGGGATAGGTCGCCGTGTCTCCGGCCAGGATGGGTTTCGGCAACCGCCCGCTCCAGCCCATCCGGACCTGGGCTGATTTGTTGCCTAGAGCCACCAATGCGGCGCCGGCGCCACCACCGGAGAGCTCGAGGTCGGACACGGTGGCACCGGGGCGTACGCTGCCGTCCGGCTGGAACCGCAGCGTGGTGTCGATCGGCAGCCATTTCCCGCCCTTCCGGGCCCGCACCGGATACGCGTACTGCACCAGGGTGTGGTTCCCGGAAGGCTCGACGAAGACCTGCGCCGTCTCGGTCCGCAGCTCTTCCAGCTCGACCCGCTGACCGGTCCGCTTGGCCCGAACGGCGGGACCGTCGCCCGCCTGTGGAGTGGGCTCGTCGGCGACCATCCGGGCAGGGGTCGTGGCCGTCGAGGCGTTCCCGGTCGTGGCGACCACACCGGCGGTCGGCAGTGCAAGCACGGCCGTCAGGGCGCCGAGAAGAAGCTTTCCTCCACGTAGTGGCACAGCGATCACCCTCACCTTGAGATCGAGCTCGGACTCCGGGATCACGATCGCATGCCGGTCCCGGCCCGAGGATCGTTTCGAGCCTGCTCGAATAGCTCGGGTGGCAGCACCGATCCGGCTTGCACGGCGTGGTTTCCAGCGTTTGACCGAACCTGTTCGAGCGGACTCGAATTGATTGCGGAGCGGCGAACGCCTCCAGACACTGACCGCACGTCCCGTGTCCCTGGAGGAGTCATGTTCACAAGCCGAGGGGTATCTCCCCCCGCTCATCGCAAGATGGCCCGAGCTGTCGCGACAGGAGTGGTCGGCCTGTCCATGCTGCTGGCCGCTAACGGCACCGCCCAGGCCGCCGAGCCGAAGCTGGAGGACGGCATCTGGGAAGTGAAGAAGGAGAAGTCGGTCCGTGGCGTCGACGCCAAACCGGTTCCGTGGAAGGCCGATCCGGCCGAGGGCAGCGCCCTGCAGAAGTCGACAGCCGCAGAATGGCCGGCACCCGGGGTCGCCGATCTGGCCGTACCGCAGCCGAAGGTCGGCACAGACTGGGGAACGCTACTGTCCGGGCAGACCCCCAAGGTCACCCCGGCCAAGGCCGGCACGCTGCCGGTCTGGGTCGGCCCGACAGCTGGCGCGATCAAGTCGGCGGCCGCGGCCAAGTCCACGCCGGGCAGCACTCCCAGCCGGGTGAAGGTCGAGATGCTCGGCCGCCGGGGCGACCAGTTGGTGTTCCGGATCGGCCGTACCGACGGCCTCAAGCAGGCCGGTCAGGTGTCACTCGGTGTCGACTACAGCTCCTTCAAGTACGCGTACGGCGGCGACTGGTCGGCCCGGCTTCGCCTGGTGCGGCTCCCGGACTGTGCACTGACCACCCCTTCAGTGGCGGGCTGTTCCGCTCTTCCGGTGCCGACCCGCAACGACGGCTCAGGCCGGTTGTTCGCTGAGGTACCAGCTCCGTCGACAGCCGGCACCTATGCCGTCGCGCCGGCGGCCGACGGCGGATCCGGCGACTTCAAGGCGACGAAGCTCTCCCCCACCGCCACCTGGCAGGTCGGCGGTTCCTCCGGAGACTTCAACTGGTCGTACCCGATGGAGGTGCCGCCGAGCATCGGCGGCCCGGTGGCGAAGCTGACACTGGACTACTCCTCCGGCGGCGTCGACGGCCGCACGTCGGCCACCAACAACCAGACCTCCTGGGTCGGCGCCGGATTCGACCTGTCACCGGGCGGGTCGATCGAACGCAAGTACGCGTCCTGCGCGTCCACGTCCGAGCAGACCGGCAACAACGGCACCAAGACGACAGGTGACCTGTGCTTTGCGACCGACAACGCGACTTTCAGCCTGAACGGCAAGGGCGGTGAACTGATCCGTGACGACGCCACCGGAACCTGGCGCCCGCGCAACGACGACGGTTCGACCATCGAGCGGTTGTCCGGCGCCGACAACGGCGACGACGGCCGCAACGCCGCGGACAAGGGCGAGTACTGGCGGCTGACCGACAAGGACGGCACCCAGTACTACTTCGGGCTCAATAAGTTGCCGGGAGCAACCACAGAACGGACCAACTCCAGCTGGACGGTCCCGGTGTTCGGCAACCACGCCGGCGAGCAGTGCAACAGCACGGCGTTCGGCGACTCGTGGTGCAACCAGACCTACAAGTGGAACCTCGACTACATCGTCGACCGGCACGGGAACACGATGACGTTGTTCTACGACGTCGAGACCAACAACTACGCCCGGAACTTCACCCCCACCACGGTCAACAACTACGTCCGGGCCGGCAACATCAAGCGGATCGAGTACGGCCAGCGCGACGGCGCCGTGTTCACCACCGCGCCGGTGGCCCGCGTTGTGTTCGACACGGCCGAGCGCTGCCTGCAGGGCACCGCCTGCGCGAAGGCCGACTACCCCGACACCCCGTTCGACCAGGAGTGCACCAGCACGACGAGCTGCCCGAACAAGCACAACCCGACGTTCTGGACGCAGAAGCGGCTGGCCAAGGTCACTACCGAGATCTGGCGCGGCACCAAGTTCGACCCGGTCGACTCGTGGACACCACGTTTCAGCTACCTGCCCACCGGTGACGGCAGCAGGTCGGCGCTGTGGCTGGACGCGATCTCGAACGAAGGCCTGGTCGGTGGCCAGACCCCGACGCCGGAGGTCAACTTCGACGGCGTCCAGAAGCCGAACCGGGTGGCCAAGCTCGACGGCCTGCCCGACCTGAACTGGTGGCGGGTCTCCGCGGTCCACTACGGCACGGGCGGCGAGCTGGCGATCAACTACTCGGGTCCGGACTGCACCGCGACGTCACTGCCGCAGCCGGAGACCAACGGCCGCCGCTGCAGCCCGATGAAGTGGACACCGGAAGGACAGGCCGAGCGCCAGGACTGGTTCCACAAGTACGTGGTCACCGACGTCACCGAGAACGACCTGGTCAGCGGCATCGTCCCGGTGGTCACCGAGGTCGAGTACATCGGTCCCGCGGCCTGGCGGCACGACGAGGAGGACGGCCTGGTCGAGATCGGCCGGAAGACCTGGTCGCAGTGGCGCGGATACGAGAAGGTCCGGGTCACCAAAGGCCACCCGGACGGCGAACAGTCGGTGACGGAGCAGACGTACTTCCGCGGCATGGATGGCGACAAGTCGTCGAACGGAACCGTCAAGGACGTCTACGTCACCGACTCCGCCGGCGCCAAGGTCGAGGACGCGAACCCGCTCGCCGGCAAGATGCGCGAGCAGCGCACCCTGGCGGGTACCGAAGTGGTGAACGGAACCATCACTGACCAGTGGGTCTCGACGCCGACCGCGACCAGGACCCGCCCCTGGGGAACGACCCAGTCATTCCAGGTCAACGAGGTCGCGGCTCGCCAGACCGAGACGATCACCGGTGGCGCGGTCCGGTCCACCGGCGGCAAGAACACCTACGATGCGTCCGGCTCGCTGCTCATGTCGTCAGACCTGAACAATGTTGCCGACAGCACCGATGACACCTGCACCAGGTACGAGTACGCCACCAATCCGGCGGTCGGGATCAAAGAACTTCCGGCCCGGAAGCAGACCGTCAAGGTGGCGTGCGACAAGCCGTGGACGAACGCCGACGTGCTCACCGACGAGCGGGTCTTCTACGACAACAGCACCAACCCGGGCGGTACCCCGACCAAGGGCGACGCCACCAAACGGGACCGGCTGTTCGGCTTCGACTCGTCCGGTGCGCCGATCTACCAGGTGGTCTCGACCCAGAAGTTCGACGCCATCGGCCGTACCATCGCGGTCGCGGATCCGCTGAACCGTGAGACGACCACGACCTACAGCCCGGCCAACGGCCCGGTCACCAAGACCGTGCTCAAGAAGCCGAACGGTCACACCACCAGCACCGAGTTCGAACCCGCCTGGGGTCAGGAGACCGTCGTCACCGACGCCGCAGGCCGTCGTACCGAAGCCGACTACGACCCACTGGGCCGCACCACCAAGGTATGGATGCCGGGCCGGGCTACGACCGACGAACCGAACATGGAGTACGGGTACACCCTGCTGGCCAACGGTGCGAGCGTGGTGTCCACCAAGTCCCTGCAGGCGGACGGCACCTTCGAGACCACCTACGAGTTGTCCGACGGCCTGCTCAGGCCGCGCCAGACCCAGCAGCCGGCGCCGGGTGGCGGCCGGATGGTGACCGATCACATGTACGACTCGCGGGGCCTCGAGACGAAAATCAACGGGCCGTACTACAACGACGCACCGCCGGGCACCGACGTGCTCATCCCGCGCGAGGAGGAACTTCCGACCCAGAAGCTGATCGACTACGACGCTGCCGAGCGTCCGACGGTGGAGAAGCTGCTCTCCAGCGGAATCGAGAAATGGCGGACCCTGCACAGCTACACCGGCGACAAGCAGACGGATGACCCGCCAGCCGGCGAGCAGGCCACCACCAAGGTCACCAACAGCCAGGGACAGCTCACGGAGCTGCTGCAGTACAAGAGCGACTCCCCTACTGGCGTGGCCGACAAGACGGCCTACACCTACACCGAGCTCGGCCAGCTGGAGACGGTCAAGGACCCGGCCGGCAACCAGTGGAGCTACAGCTACGACGTCCGCGGCCGTAAGATCACCGAGAACGACCCGGACAAAGGGCTGATCAAGTACGGCTACAACGACGCGGACCAGCTCACCAGCATCAAGGACGAGCGCGGCGTGACCGTGACGTACGCCTACGACGAGATCGGCCGTAAGACCGAGATGCACGAAGGGACCTTGCAAGGTCCATTGCGCGCCAAGTGGACCTACGACACTCTCGCCGTCGGTTCACCCACCACTGCGACCCGGTACGTGGACGGCAAGGAGTACGCGACCAGGGTCACCGGCTACGACCCCGGTGGGCGGCCTCTCGGAACCGAGATCATAATTCCGGACTCCGAAGGCGCCCTGGGCGGCACTTACCAGTTCGCCAAGACCTACAACGCCGACGGTCAGCAGGCGACCAGCTCGTTGCCCGAAGGCGGCGGGCTGCCCGCAGAGACCCTCGAGTACGGCTACAACGAACAGGATCTGCCGACCACCCTGAAGGGTGCCGACACCTACGTCACTGGTACGTCGTACACGCCGTTCGGCGAGATGGAGACCCTCACCCTGGCGCAGACCGGCGGCAAGTGGATGCAGCACAAGTTCGAGTACGAGGCCGGGACCCGGCGGTTGGCCAGGGTGGTCACGGAGCGGGAGACGCTGCCCCGACGTATCGCCAACGTCTCGTACGAGTACGACCCGAGCGGCAACGTCAAGAAGATCACCGACACGCCTTCGTCGCAGACCGGCGAGGCGACTGACACGCAGTGCTTCGACTACGACAGCTTCCGGCGGCTCACCAGCGCCTGGACACCCGCCAGCAACGACTGTGCGGCGGCTCCGACCGGCGACACCCTGGGCGGACCAGCACCGTACTGGCAGTCGTGGACGTTCGACGCGACCGGCAACCGGAAGTCGCAGACCAGCACGACCCCCGCGGGTACGAAGACGAGCACCTACGCGTACCCGGCGGCGGGGCAAGCGCACCCGCACGCACTGCAGAAGGTAACGACCACCGACGGCACCGGCACGAAGGTGGATAGCTACGGTTACGACGAGATCGGCAACATGAACAGCCGTACGCTCGCCGGTGCCGGCGAGAACCTGACCTGGGATCCGGAAGGCAAGTTGCAGACGGTCACAGCCCAAGGAAAGGAGACGTCGTACATCTACGACGCCGAGGGGAGCCGGCTGCTACGCCGTGACGCCAGCGGTACGACGCTCTACCTGGGCGAGACCGAGCTGTTGCTGCAGCAGAACGGAGCCGTGGCCGGGACGCGGTACTACAACCACAACGGCCAGACTGTCGGAGTACGGACCGGGAACAAGGTCACCTGGCTCGGGGTCGACAACCACGGCACCCCGACCATCGCCGTCGACTCCCAGACCCAGCAGGTGCAGCGGAAGCGCTCCACGCCGTACGGCGAGGTGCGCGGTGCGGCCCCGGCCAGCTGGGCCGGGCAGCGGGACTTCGTCGGAGGTACCTCCGATCCCTCGACAGGTCTCGTGCATCTGGGCATGCGCGAATACGATCCGGCAACCGGCCGGTTCATATCGGTCGACCCGGTGACCGACTTCAAGGATCCACAGCAACTCAACGGATATGCCTACGCCAACAACAGCCCGGTCAGCGCCAGCGACCCGAACGGTGACTGGGGCTTCTTCACCAGCATCGTGAACACCTTCAAGACCGTTACCGAAGTGGTGGTCCAGAAGACCACCGAGACGGTGAAGAGCATCGTCAACACGGTGACCCCGATCGTCAACTGGGTGAAGGACAAGGCCACCGAGACCTTCAACGCGGTCAAGACGTACGTCGAGAAGAAGATCGAGGTCGTCAAACAGGTCATCAAGGAAGTCAAGAAGGTGATCCAGAAGAAGATCAAGGAGGTCAAACGCAAGATCGAGAAGATCGGCTCCGACATCAAGCGCGCGGCGAAGAAGCTCTACAACAACGCCAAGACCGCAGTCGGCAAGGCGGTCGACAAGGTCAGACAGGCAGGCGTGGCCGCGAGAGCCGCGATGAAGGCGGCGGCAGGTGCTGTCGGCAGTGCCGTAGCAGCGGCCGGCAAATGGGTCGCCGACCACAAGGAGGAGATCATCCACCACGCGATCTCGTTCGCGGTTGGCGCGGCGGCCGGCGCGGCCGGCGCGGCCTTCTGCGGCATCACCGCGGGCTTCGGTTGTGCGGTCATCGTCAGCGGCGTGATCGGGATGGCGGCCAGCGGCGCGGCCAACATCGGCGCGGCAGCAGTCATGGGCGAGGAGGTCACGGCTGGCAAGGTGGTCGACTGGACCCTGGGCGGCTTGGGCGCCGGTTCCGTCAAGGGAGTCCGCGCAATGGCCGGCATCAGCGGTCTGCAGTTGGCCGGTGCGGCTGGCCGGGGCACCTTCAATCAGACCCTGGGACTCGGCATCGAGCTGATCAAGGATCCGAAGATGTGGAAGATCACCACCATGTGGCCGAAGTAGTCCACGGCCTCTGCAGTCAGCACCGCTGAACGCCACCGGCCCCCGGGACGATCCGTCCCCGGGGGCCGGTGACTGGGCTGCTACCAGGGTCCGCGGCGCGGTCTGGCTGCCGCGTAGCCTGGTCAGAGTGCCGTCGTACACCTTGTGGCCGTGGTCGATAGGTGCGTGCTGCAGGCCTCGTCACCGCACCGGGACGACCGCTGGCGTGAGCTCGAGCTTGTCCAGTCCGATCTTGCGGAATTCAGCGAACGCATCCTGGTCCACTACCAGCAACTCGACCCCGACCGGCCTGTTCCCCATTCCGCCGCCACTGCTGGTGATGCCGAATCCCTTGTCGTGCAAGGCGGCGACTGCATTCAGGGTCTCCCTGGTACTCGCCTGACTGAACCGGCCCTTCACCACGCAAAGGTTGCCGGCATAGAGCTTGGTCAGCGCGGTCCGGATGCCCGCTACGTCGCCTTGGGCAACTTCGATCACCAGCACGCTCGGGCTTTTGCCGTCCGGGGACTGACTGGCTCCTGCCGGGACGCCGGCGGGCCGGCCGATCCACGGCTCCGCCAGTTCGTCAGGCCGGGCGTTCACGAACGTGGTGACTGCCTGACTGATCGACTGGCTCGCGGTGTCTGGCTGCCAGCCGCCCGACGGCTCCTTGCACGGAACCTGGGGCAGTCCATCGTCGTCGGTCCGCGGCCGCGGAGCGCTCTGGCCCCGGACTGCGATCGTGCGCTCGGTCCAGATCCCGACGAGATGCGCCTGTCCGGTCCGAATACCCTGCATTGTCGACGGGGAGGACAACCGGTTCAGGTCGACCCCGGTCAGCTCTACCGCAAAGCCCGCTGGGCAAGTAGGCGCCGGCTCCTTACCCGGCAGATGGCCAACGAGGTCCTCTGCATGCGGCGCGCAGTACAGCACCGGCTTACCAGGTGGTGCGATCACTTGACCATCGACTTCTACCTGGTCCCCGTTGCGAACCAGCAGTCTCGCCGGGTCGGCGCTGTTGCCGGTAGCAAGCGTCTGGATCGGACTGGCCACCCTGGGCTGCTCCTTTCCGGGCAGTACCAGCAAGGCAACGGTTGCGATCACCGCGACACTCGCCGCCGCCAACGCCGGCGCCCAATGGCGCTTCCGCCGTCCGGTCTCGCCGGTGAGCCGGTCGAGGTCCGGCTCCGGCGCCGACGGCTGGCCCGCACGCCACTCCGCACCGGCCTTCGCCAAGAAGTCGTCGACCTTATCGGACGGGCTCATTCGCTGACCTCCAGCAAGGAGCGCAGGCGACCCCGCGCGTCAGAAAGAGTTGATTTCACGGTGCCCTCGGAACAGCCCATCACCGCTGCCGTATCAGCAACTGACAGGTCAGCGAAGTAGTAACAGTCCACCGCCAGTCGTTGCCTCGCCGACAACGTCGTGAGCGCTTTGTCGACATCGAGCCGCCCATCGACGTCCTGCCGAGCAACGGAATCGAGGCTCGTGCTGGTCTTCTCGACTGCCGCGTCGTGGTCCGCCAACTCCACCACCGGACGCAGCCGCCGTCTGGCCTTCCGCGCCTGGTCTGCGGTGATCGCCATCAACCACGCCGACACGCTCCCCCGCGTTCCGTCGTACTGACGCCGTTTGGCCCAGGCCCGCGCCAGCGCCTCCTGCACGATGTCGTCCCGATCAGCGCCGACCGCCAGCCGAGCGGCCACTCGCGCCATCGACGGCAGTTGCGGCCGCACCCATTCGACGAACCCCGGACCATCACTGGGCGGGGCCGTCGCGGCACTCGGTTCATCGGTCATGGTCGGCACATCCTGTCTACCCCCCGCACTTGCCGTCCGGTTGGGTCCACCGCCCGACTTTCTCCCAACGACCGACCGTCCACCGAAGCTACCCGCAGCCCGCGCTACCCCGGTGGAGCGGCGTCAACCCAGGCTAGGTCGCCCAGTTGGGCGGACGTCCACCCCGGGCCAGGTCGCC
>JAWWOY010000043.1:0-7798 GCA_033851195.1 Kribbellaceae bacterium
GCACCGGCGCGCTGCGCAGTCCGGACCAGCGTGTCCGGGTCGAACGTGTGCAGGTCGACGACCGCCTCGAGCGCAGCGGCGCGGGACGACTCGTCCAGTTCCTCCTGCGGGCGTCTCCACTCGGCCAGTGCGGGCAGCTTCGTCGCGTTGGTGGCGGCCCACCAAGTGAGCCGGGAGAGCCTGCGGGCCACGTAATCGCCGTACCGGGTGGGTTCGCCGCAGATGACGAAGCGGCCGCCGGGCTTGAGCACCCGGAGCATCTCACGGAAGGCCAGTTCGACATCCGGGATGTGGTGAATCACGGCGTGACCGATCACCAGGTCGAACTCGTTGTCGTCGTACGGGAGTTTCTCCGCGTCGGCGACCTTGCCCTCGACGGCGAAGCCGAGCGCGTCGGCGTTGCGCTTGGCGGCCTCGACCATGCCCGGGGACAGGTCCGTGACGTGCGCCTCGTGCAGGACGCCGGCGAGCTTCAGGTTCAGCGTGAAGAAGCCGGTACCGGCGCCGATCTCGAGGGATTTGCCGTACGGCCAGCCGGCGGCGCCGGCGATGTCGGTGAAGCGATCCCGGGCGTAGCTGACACAGCGTTCGTCGTACGAGATCGACCACTTCTCGTCATAGGTCGACGCTTCCCAGTCGTGGTAGAGGACCTGGGCGAGCTTGTTGTCGTTCCAGGCCGCCTGGACCTCTTCCGCAGTGGCGGACGGCTTGGACTGTGCAGGTGCGGTCATCTGTCTCCTCATTGGCCCTTGAACGCTGCTTTACCCGGGCCGTTCGCCACGAAGGATTTCATCCCGATCAAGCGGTCCTCGGTGGCGAACAGCCCGGCGAACTGTTGCCGCTCGATCTCCAGCCCGGTGTGCAGGTCGACCCCGAGCCCGGCGTCGATCGCTTCCTTCGCCGCTCGCAAGGCAAGTGCAGCGCCGTTCGAGAACTGAGCGGCCCAGGAAACGGCCGCGTCGTACACCTCGGCGGCCGGGACGACCTTGTCCACCAAGCCGATCTGCAGCGACTCGGTAGCAGCCACGAAACGACCGGTATAGATCAGATCCTTGGCCTTGGACGGGCCGACCAGCCGGGACAGCCGCTGGGTACCACCGGCACCGGGGATGACGCCGAGCAGGATCTCCGGCTGACCGAGCTTGGCGTCGTCGGCCGCGATCCGGTAGTCGGCGCAGAGCGCGAGCTCGCAGCCGCCGCCGAGTGCGTAGCCGTTGATCGCTGCCACTGTCGGCTTCGGGATGGCGGCCACGGCTGAGAAGGAGGACTGCAGCAGCCCGGAGCGCTTGACCATGTCGGCGTGCGACATGTCGGCCATCTCCTTGACGTCCGCGCCGGCGGCGAAGACGCGCTCGCCGCCCCAGACGACCACCGCACGGACGGTGTCGTCAGCGGCAGCCTCGGTCGCGGCGGCGCGGATCTCCTCCTGGACCTGGACGTTGAGCGCGTTCATCTTGGGCCGGTCGAGCCGGATCGTGCCGACCCCATCGGCCACCGTCAGATTGACGAACTCGCCCATGCCTCACTCCTCTACGTCGCACCGGGGGCGCCTACGACTACCCGTCAGTCAAATCCCCGGCACCGTACCGGACCACTGAGACGAGAGGTCACCCGGACCTCTCCTACTCACCAACCGCCCCGGGGCCGTACCTGAGCGTGCAGGGCGGCCGCCGGGGCGGGCGGATGCTGAGTTGGTGAGTGTCAGAGATCCACTGGCTGACCGCTCAGCGCCGAGCGGCGCGCGGCGTCCACGATGCGGAGGGTGCGGAGGCCGACCTGACCGTCCGGCTGCGGCACGACCGCGGGCTTGACGCCGGGCACCGCCCGACCGCTGATCCGGACGGCGCTGAGGAACTCGCCCATCATCATCTCGTCCAGATCGCCGCCGACCGGCAGGAAGACCTCACCGCCGGCGTCGGTGCCACCCACGTGCGGCAGGAAGGGCGCGATCTCGACCGTGCCGTTGGTACCAGTGACCTGTAGTGTCACGCCGCCCCAGGTCGGGCCGTTGTCGGGCATGCTCCAGGAGCAGTCGATCGTTGCCAACAGCCCGTTCTTGTACGTGATGGTGACCAGCCCGCCGGTCTCCACCGACACACCCTTGTCCTGGTGCAGCACGTGGTTCGCCGCCGCGTGCACGCGCGCTGCCTCGACACCACCGGTCAGGCCGTCGATCAGGTCGGCGCAGTGCACGGTGTGGTCCACCAGCGATCCGCCGCCGGCCAGCAACGGGTCGGTGAACCACTGCCGCTGGGCGTACGGGATCTTGCCGTTGTTGGTGCCGATCACCGCGAACAGGTCGCCGAGCCGCCCGGCTTCCACCGAGGCTTTCAACTTCCCGTACGACGGCGCGAACCGGACCGGGTACGCCGTCATCAGGATCACCCCGGCTGCTTCACAAGCAGCGAGCATGGCTTCTCCGTCGGCGACCTCCGTGGCCAGTGGCTTCTCGCAGAGCACGTGCGCGCCGACCGCCGCGGCTCGCTCCACCAGCGGCCGGTGCCGGGCGTTCTCGCTCGTGACGACGACGGCATCCGGCTGCCACCCGAACAACTCGTCGTACGAGTCGGCGTAGGGCACTCCGAGCCGCGCCGCGAGTTCGGCACCGCGGGGCCCGGCGTCGAGAGCGTTGGCGCCGTCGGGGTCTGCGCTGAGCACCTCCACGTCGGGCAGGTCGGCGAGCAGCCTCGCGTACGACCCCGCGTGGGTGTGGGCGAAGGATGCGAGCGCGACCTTCAGGGGGGCGGTCATGCGTCTGCTCCTGTCTGGGCTTGCCGGGGGTCGAAGGTGGTCATGTCGATCGCCCGGCCGGTGGTCATGGACTCGCGCGCGGCCTCGGCCAGGTAGACGGCAGCGGCGCCGTCCTGCGCGACCACTCGCGGCTCGGGACCGCCTCGCAACGCCGTGGCCAGTTCGCGCAACTGGGTCAGATAGGGGCTTTCGTAGAGCGTCGAGGCGGGGATCATCAGATCACCCTTGAGAGTGGATTCCTGCAGTTCCTCGTCGTAACCGGTGTCCGCGGCCGAGGAGTACTCGAGCACGCCCTTCTCCCCCGCGATCGAGAAGCCGGACTTGAACCGGGTCCCGGTGGCACCCCAGGTGGCGCGCAGATGACTGATCGCGCCGGTGACGTGGGTGAGAGTGACGTGCGCCGCCACGTTGACCGGGCTGATCCCGTCCACGGTGGGCGGGCTCTGCACGGCGTACACGCTGCTGACCTCGCCACAGATCCAGCGGGCCTGGTCGAGGTCGTGCACCATCAGGTCCATGATCACGCCGCCCGAGCGGGCGACGTCGCGGTACCACCCGGCGCCGGCCGGTGAGCTCGCCACCCGGAAGAACCGGGCCACCGCCACCTTGCCGATCCGGTCCGCCAGCACCGCCTCGTACGCCGCGGCGTACGCCGGGAAGAACCGGACCACGTGCGCCGGGTAGACCCGCACCCCGGCCTCCACAGCCGCGGCGGACAGCTCTTGCGCGTCGGCCGCGGTCAGGCTCAACGGCTTCTCGCAGATCACGTCACGGCCGGCCTTGATGGCGGCGAGCGTGATCTCCTTATGGGTGGCCGAGGGGGTCACGATGTCCACGAACTCCGCCTGCGCGAGCAGGCCGTCGAGGCTGGCGGCCACCTCCAGCCCGTACGCCTCGGCGAGCTCGGGGGCGCCAACGAGTGAGTGCACCAGGATGCGGGCACCCAGCGCCTTCCAGGCCGCCACGTGCACGTGCGCGATGTTGCCCGCGCCGATCAGTCCGATGGTGAGACCGGACAGGTCTGGTTCCGACATGAGATCCCTTTACTTGAGTCCGGTGAACGCGATGCCTTCGGCAACCCGGCGCGGCAGGATGACGGAGAGGATCGGCGCCATCACTATCGGCGCACTATCGGCGCGGCCTCAGTTCGGCCGTGAACCTCTTACCCCGGGAGGGCGGACCCGGAAACTCGCTACGGTTTGTATTACTGCGCGCGGGTGCTCACAACAAGCCTCTCATGAACACTAGCAACGGGAGAAGCAACAAGTCGGCACTCCCCTGATCCGCTTTTGACCCGTCATGGGCACAATGTGCCGGTGACCGAAGCCACCGCCGCCCCGAACGAGCTGGGCCTCTCCTCCGACCCGGCCAGCGGTCTGGGGGCGGTCGTCCGTGCCGACGGCACGACCTTCGCGCTGTGGGCACCGGACGCGCAGCGGGTCGAACTGGTGCTGGTCGCGGACGATGGCAGCCAGCGCAATACCGACCTGGTCCACTCCGGTGAGTACTGGACCGGTTTCGTCGCCGGCGTCGGCCATGGCCGGCGTTACGGCTACCGGGTGCACGGGCCGTTCGACCCCTCCAACGGACTGCGTTTCAACCCGTCCAAGCTGTTGCTGGACCCCTACGCGCGGGCCGTCGACGGTGAGCTCGACTTCGCCAGCCCCGTGATCTACGACTCCTCCGATGACGACTCGGCCGGGCATGTGCCGGTTGGGGTGGTGGTTGCCGGCTCCGAGCCGCCGCCGCCGATCAGCCGGCCCGTGCCGTGGGCCGAGACGGTGATCTACGAGCTGCACACGAAGGGCTTCACCAAGCTGCACCCCGACGTACCGGAGCATCAGCGCGGCACGTACGCCGGGCTGGCCCATCCGTCTGTGATCAACTATCTCGTCGAGCTGGGCGTCACCTCGGTCGAACTGTTGCCGGTCCACCATTCCCTCACCGAGCCGGCCCTCGCCGCGCGCGGGCTGAAGAACTACTGGGGCTACAACTCGCTGAGCTACTTCGCCCCACACGCGCCGTACTCGTCGTCGGGCTCCACGGGCGAGCAGGTGGCCGAGTTCAAGGCGATGGTGGCCGCCTTCCACGCGGCCGGCATCGAGGTGATCCTGGACGTCGTCTACAACCACACCGCCGAGGGCGGGTTCGACGGACCCACGCTGAGCTTCCGCGGGATCGACAACCGCGCCTACTACCGGCTCAGCTCCGGCGGCACCATGTACGACGTCACCGGCACCGGCAACTCCGTCGACACCTCACACCCCCAGGTACGCCGGCTGCTGATGGACTCGCTGCGGTACTGGGTCGAGGAGATGGGCGTGGACGGGTTCCGCTTCGACCTTGCCGTGACGCTGATCCGCAACGAACGGCACGAAGTGGACCACCAGCATCCCTTCCTTGCCGAGGTCGCGGCGGACCCTGTGCTCGGCCGGGTGAAGCTGATCGCCGAGCCCTGGGACCTGGGGAACTTCGGCTATCAGGTGGGCAACTTCGGCACACCCTGGTCGGAGTGGAACGGCAAGTTCCGTGACAGCGTGCGCGACATCTGGCGCACCTCGAGCTACGGGGTCCAGGACCTGGCCTACCGGCTGTCCGGCTCCAGCGACCTGTACGGCGACGACGGGCGGTACCCGTACGCGTCGATCAACTTCGTCACCGCGCACGACGGCTTCACCCTGCGCGATCTGGTCTCGTACGACCACAAGCACAACGAGGAGAACCTCGAGGACAACCGCGACGGCACCGACGACAACCGGTCCTGGAACTGCGGCGTCGAAGGCGAGACGGACGACCCCCGCGTGATCGCATTGCGGAAACGGCAGATGGCCAACCTGATGTCCACGCTGGTGCTGTCCACGGGCGTGCCGATGATCACCGCCGGCGACGAGTGCGGCCGGACGCAGCGCGGCAACAACAACGCCTACTGCCAGGACAACGAGATCTCCTGGTTCGACTGGACCCTGCCTGCGGACTGGTCTGATCATCTGGAGTTGACGAAGAAACTGCTGGCACTGCGGGCCAAGCACCCGGCCTTGCGGCAGTGGCACTACTTCGAGGGGCGACCGGTGGTGGAGGGCGGCCGCAAGGACCTGTCCTGGATAGCGCCGCACGGTGGTGAGATGACCGAGGCCGACTGGCACGACGGCGGGCTTCGCACGCTCGGGATGTTCCTGGCCGGCGACGCCCTCCGCGGTACCGATGCCGAGGGCAACATTCCGACGGACAACTCGTTCCTGCTGGCCCTGAACGCCACCGCCGACACCCGCGTGGTCCGCGTCCCCGACGCCTCCTGGGCACCGGCGTACGAGGTGGTCTTCGACACCAGCCACAGCGGCGTCACCGAGGTCGAGGCCAACGCCACCGTCCCCCTGGCCCCCCGCTGCCTAGTCCTCCTCCGCGCCCTCTAACCCTTCGTCGGTCCCTTGTTCCCCGGCGTGTCGGGGTTCATCGGGCCCTAGTGACCTTCGAAGCGAGGCGTTCGCAGCGGGCGCGCCTCTACGACCTGTCCGGCCTGCTGGCGCCCGCATCGGTCGACCCGGTGAACGGCTACCGCCTGTACGACGTCAGCCAGTTGGAGCGGGCCCGCCGGACTAATGAGCTGGCCCCTCGTCTAGGCCGAGGGTCGCGGCGGCAGATAGGTCGGTGTGGGCGCCTCGGGTACCGGGTCGAACGGTTCCGGTTCTGGGTTTCGGGACGGGCTGCTTACCCGAGGGTGACGGGTTGACGGAGGATCGTCTTGAGCTTGTCCGCGGACGTGCGGCGGGAATCGCTGAGGTAGACCTCGTGGTGCTTGCCGGTCATCCGCAGCGACTGGGCAGGGATGAACTCGTTGTGCATCGTGTCGAGCACCGGTGCCTCGTCGTCGTATGAGCCGACGTGAAGGGTCTGCACGCTCAGACCCTCATCGAATCGTTCGAGGCGCAGGGCATCGAGTGCCGGGCCCCCGCCCTTGCGGGAAACCGTTTGGCACGCCGCGTCGAGGTGTTGGTGCGTGATCCAGTCGGGGACCATGTTCATCACCGTCCAGTCCCAGCGTGACTTGTCTCGCGCGCTGGTGAAGGAGTCCATGTCGTCAGACCACCAGAGTGCTTCGAGGGGCATCACCGAGTAGTCGCGACCGAGTTCGCCCTTGCTCGAGAACTTCAGCTTGTATGCGACGGGGTAGATAGTCGCCAGGGCCTCCTCGTATGCCTTGGACGTGTTGGGGTCGCCGTGGCCATCGATCATGAGGTACTGCATCGCCGGCACAGTCACGACCTCGAACCTGCCGCGGGGAGCGGTGTAGGTCTCGACCTGCTTCTTGAATTCGGTCTTCACGAGGATTCGTCTCCTGTCACGGTGATAGTCAGCCAGTCGTGTTCCGCGACGAGTGTCGCGAGGGTGTACGAGAAGACGAGGCGGGCCGCAGGTGGAAGTTCGCCCTGCGTGTCCCGCGCGATCTCGATGGCAGTGATCTGCTCTGTCAGCGCCCGAGCGCGCTCACGCAGACGAGCGCGAAACAGCTCGGGGTCGACGAGGGTGACGTTGGCCAGCCCGACGACGAACGGGGAGAAAGCGGGAGCCGCATCACTGAGCATGTCGGCCGTGGCAGTCGCCGCCGCCGTCTTGCCGGCGTCCGTCGCGGAGTACACCCGGCGAGACTTCGGCCCGGCTGTGGCCCCGGCCCAAACGAGTCCGCGTCGTTCGAGCTTGCCGAGCACGTAGTAGATCGAGGAGAACGCCACGTCTGCCCATCGACGGATGCCGCGCTCGGAAATGATGCGATCGAGGTCGTAGCCGTGACGTGGGCGCTCGATGACCAGCCCCAGCACGACCAACTCGGAGGGCGTCAAACTCATCGGCATACTCTAGTACTGGAATAGGGCGCGCCGCCGGGCTCAGTCGTCCGCGCCTATCTGGCCGTAATAGCTACTCGGGCACGGGCCGCGGCCTCCGGGGTGACCGGGGTGAACAGGTTGACCAGGTTGCCGTCCGGGTCGCGGAGCAGCACCGACCGGTTGCCCCACGGCATCGTGGTCGGCTCCTGGACGAACTCCAGGTCGCG
>JAWWOY010000062.1:0-3392 GCA_033851195.1 Kribbellaceae bacterium
TTCCCTGGCTGATGAGATGAGCCGCCAGCGGAGTGCCGAAGAACGCGCTCGGTGAGTTCTTCTTCAACACGACCTCCCCCGGCAGGGGGGCTGCCTCCTCCACGATGTCGTAGCGGCGCAGGAACCGTTCTTGTTCTGCCTCGGTGCGCTCGACTTTGACGCGCTCGCGAGGAGTCCTCCAGCCGCGCATGCCGGACTCGTCTTCCGCGAGGCCCGTCGTGTGAATGACCGGAATCCCTGCCGCCCGGGCTGCGGCCAGCAGTTCACTGACGTGCCCTAGGGCTTCCCACCCGGCCAGGCCCGTGCTGCTGGGCCACGTTTCGATCGCCTCGAGCAGAGGCTCCGGGCGGTCGCCGAGGGCGCCTCGGTAGTTGTCGACGGATAGCACCGCCGCCTTTCTACCGAAGCCATATCCCTTCTTCTCTCGCGACACCGCAAGGTGAGCTTTGTCTTCCTCGGTCAGAAAGCGATCCCAAATTCTTTCAGCCATGTTTCCTCCAAAGTATGAGTCCACCGCAACTGCCGACGGCTTGCGGTCCATACATCAGCCGGCCAGGCGCCGCTTTAGCCATGCCTCTGCGCAAGCCGGCTGGGAAGCAGGAGCCCGATGATCTGGTCGAGTTCGTCGGACACATCAGGCGATTCGTCCATGCCTGCAACGAACTCCGTAATCCAACCGATGCGGGAGGTCCCGAGCACCGGTTGCACCATTTCCTGGAACCTCAGGAGCACCTCCGCCCAGCCCCATCGCAGATTCGAGCGTCGCCCGTCACCCGGATAGCCAGTCGCCTCCCGGGACAAAAGCGTCCCGTCCCGCAGTTGCAGGTCGACAACGGCCTGGGGACCGGAGGTGGAGACGGGAATGTCACTGCACAGGGTGACGCGCCGCCCGAGTTCCAAGATTTCCTCATCCGCAAGCGACGACTCCGCGAAGGCATCGAGGAGCGACCCCGCAGAGCCGCCTTGCGCCGCGGCTCTCAGTACTACAGCCATCACGAATCCTGGGGATCGCTTGGCCTCGCGACTGTTGACCGGCGGGTACGCCGCATGCAGTCGTTCAGTAACTCTCTCGGAAACGCGCACGGTCACACGTTCCACATCGCGGAGGTCGATCCGCTGCCCGTTCAGGATGTCGAACAAGGCGCTGGTCGCAGGATGAAGATCGCTGAAGTGCGGGTAAGGCTTGTAGCTCACCGACTGAATTCTGAGTGGGAGGTAACTCATCAAGTCACCGAGACTTGCGTCGAAGTCCGGTGCTGTCCGGCCGATGAGGCCGTTGACCGCCTCCAGCGCGGCATCGGACGCCTGGTAGCCGAGCGAAGCAAACCGGACCGCAGCCAGCCCGCTACTTGCTGCCCAGGCGGTCTGCAGGCCGCGTACTTCCTCCTGAGCGTCGAACTGGGTGGTACCGCAAGCGAGCGAGGCGCCGATGCCCACGCTATGCGCGAGCGTGGCTTCAGAGAGCGCGAGCATCCGGCCGACGGCCAGCGCCGCGCTCGGCGGCCCCAGAATGCTGGAGGGGTGGTAACCGCGGGAATGAAGGTGCGGGGCCCCCATGGCCTCCCCCAACCCGCCCATGAGCTGATAGCCGGCGATCAAACCCGCAAGAAACTCCGCGCCGCTGACCGGATGATCGGACTTCCGAGCGCTCTGGCGATCCTGGCCGGCGAGGAGAGCAGGCACGATGACTGCCCCTGGGTGCGCACGGGTGGATTCATCGAAATCGTCCAGCCCGCGTGCGCCGCAGAGGAGGCTCAACCCGAACGCGAGGTCGCTCGTGGTCGGTGTCAAGCCGGCCTCCGGGTCGAGCCGCCGTAACTTGCGGACTCTCTCCGCGGTCATACCGGCAAACATCATTCCCAGGCAGTCCAGCAAGTGCGCCTTGGCGTCCCACGCCGTGTCTTCGGGCAGGGTGCTGAGGTCGATTCGCGCCGCCGCCTCGGCAACCCGGCTCGACAGACCCGTTAGAGGCTTTGACACAGGCCCTGCCTTTCGGCCTCTTGCCAGGCCCAATGCGCAAGCGCGATGTCCTGGGATGCGAGCCCCTCTGTTCGGACGATGATCCGTTCCGTCGCCGATTGCCGGCCGGGCTTGCTCCCGGCAACAATCTCCGGAAGCTCGGCGCTCAGCTTTGACTCCACAGCGAAACCGTCTGCGATCAGCCCCGCGATGTCGGCGGCGGACTCCGTCTGGAGCCAGTCGTCGACGATCAGCCGATCACAGGACAAGTACGCCTCGCCCTCGAGTTCGTTGGATCCGAGCGCGCACAGCAACGCGCCCGGCCGGAGATCTTCCGCCTTGATGAACGGTGCGCGTGTGGTGGTAGCCGTAACGACCACGTTGGCCGAACTGATGAGCTGGTCCAACGAGTCACAAACAGTCACCGGCAAGTCGGTCTTCGCCGAGACACGGTCGGCCAACGCCTGGCATCTTGCTGGAGACCGGGAGAAGAGGTACACCGCCTCGAGTGGCAGCGTTTCCAGCATGACGTCCGCCACCGCCTTGGCGACGGCCCCGGCTCCGACCAGACCGAGCACCGGCCTCGGGCCACTGAGATACCTGGCCGCTACCCCGATACTCGCGGCAGTGCGAAGCGAATAGTTGTAATGCTCGTCCAGGATGGCGAGCGGGCTTCCGGTGTCCAGGTCGATCAGCATGACAAGACGAGTGGACGAGTCGGCACCAGGCCTTGACCCGTCGGCCTCGACCCGATAGCTGACGATGCGACATCCCAAGACTCCGATCGCGGGGACCGCGACAGCCTTCGAGTGGAACGTAAGACGCTTGTCCTGCGCCTTCATCCGAAGCGCGCGTGGCATCGGGTACTCCACTTCGCCACTGGATTCCCACCGCAGAGCAAGCTCCGCGAGGTCGACCGCGCGGGCGGGATCGATCAACTTCTCACACAATGCACTGGAAATGAACGGAGGGCTGCTCATCAAGACTTCCTCGCATTACAAGGCAGGTAAACGGACCGGTTCGCTCGCTCAGCAGTCGATGACGTGGAGTTCCGTCGCACCGCGCGAGATATAGTCGTAGCCGGATTCCGAAACGACCACGACGTCTTCGACGTGAATCTTTTCTCCGGTCGGGAGGAAGAACCTCGGTTCAATACAGACAACCATTCCCGGAACGAGCAGGGTGTCATCCGCCAGGCTCAACGAAGGTGGCTCGCCGGCATTCAGACCCAGGCCATGCCCGATCCGCTTCTTGCCGGTCAGAGCGGGCATCCCGAGGTCAACGAGCGTCGCGCTGCAAGCTCGGGCGACGTCCGAGGCGCGGTTTCCGGGCCGAACCGCTGCCAACGAGGCGTCCACCAGGGCACTCATCCGGTCCATGGTGGCCCGGTGCTCTGGTGTCGGAGGGCCGAACACCGCCCGGCGCCCTACGTC
>JAWWOY010000088.1:0-6081 GCA_033851195.1 Kribbellaceae bacterium
CGTATCGTTCTGGGTCCTGCAGGTAGCTGACCCTGGCCCTGATCCGGTTGGCGAGCCGGCGGGACAACGGGCGGACCGGTAACGCGAGCGTGTTGGCCATACTGCCTCGGATGAAGGTGCCGATGTAATCGAGGTCGTTGCCTCCGGCAGTCACCGTGACGAGCTTGGTATCGATGCTGACGGCATCTATCTGCGGAGGTTCGTCGTTCTGCCGCTCGGACAGGATGTGCGCCGTCGTCGCACCGGCATACGTCACGTCGACCAGGTTCAGGTCGAGTGCTTCCGCCACCAGGTGCGCATAGTTCCGGCCGGATCGCATCGCGGATTTGTCCAGCACCGGCTTGATCCCGGGGCCGGCGGCGAAGGAACTGCCGAGTGCGACATAGGTACTGCCGGGTGAGATCACGGACGCCACGGTACAGCTCGACGCCCGTCGTACCGGATGCTCTTTACGTAGAGCCGGTCGGCAGTCCATTGTCGGAGGATGCGGCCGATCCTGGCTGCGAGATCCACTGACGACTAGCTGCGGGGGGCGGCAATGCAAGTACAGGACCTGGTTGGCAAGAGATTCCGGATCGACTTCGGAGCGTTCGTGCTGCACTTCGAGCTGAGCTCAGTCACCTCGGCCGAGCTCTTCATCGCGGAGGGACGTGCAGCGGCGCCGACGGGGCACCACGAGACCCTCGAGGTCGAACTGACGGAGATTCGGGACGGCCTGGTGCTGATGTCCTGGCGGGAGCAGAACGGGGTGACGGTGACCCGGCTGGACGATCACGAGCGGCACGTGGCGCACGCCAGGATCACCCGGCCGGGCGGACGGCTGGAATGCCTGCGGGGCTCGATCATGGCGCTGTGACAGCACGGTCTTGAGAGGATGAGTATGACGATCGGCGGCTGCGGAGCACGGATCACTGGGAAGCCAAGGGCGGACGGGCCGTTGCAGATAGTCGCGACTGTGCCACACGAGCCGCTCAGCGCTGAAAGTGCGTTTCTGTTAGCACAGATCGACATGCGGGTGACCAACCTGACCGATTCCGCCTTGCGTGTTTCGACCAATGGTTCCGGTGCTGACATGACCGTCGCCAAGAATGGAATCGTGGTGGCAACACTTAGTCCGTTAGTCGGCTGGTCGGATGTCGCCGATGTCAGGATGTCCAGCGGCCGCGATGGATGATCTCGTCGGTGGGCTTGCGGCGGCTGCTGATGTCGCGGGGCGGTTCGTCGGAGTAGCCGATGGACACCGCGCCAATCGGGTTGAAGTTGTCCGGTACGTCGAACTGTTCGCGGTAGGCCGGGATCTGCCCGGCCGGCAGCCCGAAGAAACACGCGCCCAGTCCAGCGTCCACCGCGGTCTGCAGGATCAGCATCGCCGCCATCCCGGTGTCTATGTCCCAGTACGGCGCTGGCCACCAGGCGTCGGAGCGGTCGCTGTGGCCCTTGTCAGGCTCGGCGTAGCGGTCCATGTAGGCGGCCTTGTTGGAGTGCGTCACGATCAACAACGGCGCCTGGACCTGGGCGGCGAACCAGTTCTCGGGACCCTCGGGAGGAGTCGCTGCGGCACGGAAGCGGGCCAGGTCGTCCGGGGTGTCCAGAACCAGGAATCCCCAGCCCTGGGAGAAGCCGGCCGAGGGCGCCCGGACCGCGTTGTGCAGGATCCGGTCGACGACTTCCGTCGGCACCGGGCGGTTCAGGTCGTAGTGGCGGATCATCCGGCGGCGGCGTACCACGTCTTGGAATTCCACGCCGCGACCCTACCGTCCTACGGCGGGAACCACCGGCGATCGCACGCCAGGCATACTCCAGTGCGTGACTGATGTGTTCGGGACCGCGGCGATCCGCGAGCGAGTGGTGGCCGGCTGGGCCGCGTCGGGCGTGCGCTTCCGCGAGGATGCCAACGCCGAGGAGGACCTTGCTCTCGGCGGCTACCTCGACCGGGTGGTGGTCGAGCTCGCCCAGAACGCCGCTGATGCGGCCACCCGCGCTGGCGTGCCGGGTCGCGTACAGTTCTCGCTTCGCAACGGCACGCTGGTTGTCGCCAACACCGGTACGCCGCTGACGCCGGAAGGTGTCGAGTCCCTCGCCACCTTGCGGGCCTCGGCGAAACGGGACGATACGGAGAGCGCGGTCGGCCGGTTCGGCGTTGGGTTCGCGGCTGTGCTGGCGGTCACCGATGAGCCGGTCATCCTGTCGCGCACCGGAGGCGTCCGGTTCTCTCGGGCCGATACCGTAGCGGTAGTCGCGGAGGCGAGCAGGAATTCCGCCGCGCTTAAGACGGAACTGCGCCGCCGGGACGGGCACGTCCCTGTACTGCGGCTGCCGTTCACGGCCGAGGGCGAGCCACCCGAGGGCTATGACACCGCGGTGCTGCTGCCACTGCGTGACGATGCTGCTGCCGATCTCGTACGCCGGTTGCTCGGCGAGGCTGACGACGCACTCTTGCTCGCGCTGCCCGGGTTGGACCGAATCGAGTTCGACGTCGACGGCGTCGTACGGGTGTTGGCTGATGCGCAGGATCGCTGGCACGTTCAGCGCGCGGCCGGGATGTTCGGGATCGGCGATAAGGAGCAGTTGCTCGCTGATCGTCCGACCGAGGAACGCGCCCGGCCTTACTGGTCGGTGCTTTGGGCGCTGCCGCGGGATCCCGGGACTGAACTGCCCCGGACCGTGCATGCACCCACTCCTACGGACGAGGCGCTTTCGCTGCCCGCGTTGTTGCTGGCGTCGTTCCCGCTCGACCCGGCCCGGCGACACGTCGCGAAGGGCCCGCTCACCGATCGACTGGTCAGCGAGGCGGCAGCCGCGTACGCCGAGTTGTTGCGCAGCCGCGCCGAGGATGGTGCGAACGTGCTGCCGCTGGTGCCGACCGGCCTGGCTGCAGGAGTGATCGACGCGGCCTTGCGGGAGGCGGTTCTGGCAACCCTGCCAGGAGCCCCGATCCTGCGCGCGGTCGAGGACGGGTCCTTGGTCCGGCCGCGGGATGCCGTGGTGGTCGAGGGAGCCGACGACGCCTTCGACGCTGTGCTCGCACCGATTGTGCGCGGCCTCGTCACTTCCACTCGGCAGGACCGCGCTGCTCTGGATGCTCTCGGCGTACGGCGGCTCGACCTGGCCGAACTAGTGGATCAAGTGGGTGCAGTCGCCGCAGCACAGTCGCCTCGCTGGTGGCGTCAGGTGTACATCGCACTGTCCGGCATGGTGCAGGACCCGTTGGCGCGGGAGTCGCTCGGTACGCTGCCGGTGCCGCTGGCCGATGGTCGATTGGTCCGGGGCGCGCGCGGGTTGCTCTTGCCGGACGACAGTCTGCCGGCCGACGTACTGGCGACCTTTGGCGAGTACGGCGTACGGGTGGTTCATCCGTACGCGATACACGAGTCGCTGGAGCGGCTGGGCGCTGTCTCGGCGAGCCCACGGGCGCTGCTCGAAGATGGCGCAGTGCGGGCTGCTGTAGAGCACGCGGCCGACGCAGACGATCCCGAAGCTCTGGCCGAGGCGGTGCTCACGGTTGTTGCGGCTGATACCTCGCAAGCTGGTGAGTTGTGGTGGCTGTCGGATCTGCTGCTGCGCGACTCCGAGGGTGATTTGGTGCCGGCGAACGCGCTAGTCATCCCTGGTTCGGATGCCGAGGCTGTGCTGGATGACGAAGAGGTTGCGCCGGTCGATCAGGGGCTGCTCGACCGGCACGGGCTGGCTGCGCTGGAAGCCGTTGGGGTGCTCAGTTCGCTTGGCGTGGTGTCTGCTTCGGACGTCGCACTCGATGCCTTGCCGGAGCAGCTTGCCGATCTCGACGACATCGAGGAGTGGGCTGTCGACGTTGCGCCGGATGGTTCGAGGTTGGGCGCAACAGTGGGGGAGGTCTCGGCCGTTCGCGACCTCGACTGGATCGCCGACGACGCCTGGCCGCAAGCCCTTGCACTGCTGGGTTCTTCGCCGGTTCTGCGCCGCGCGCTGGTCGGATCGGTCCGGGTCATCGGCCCGGATGACCGCCCCGCCGGCGCACCGTCGTACACGTCGTGGTGGGTGCGTCGCCACGTCCTGCTCGATGACGGGCCGCTGGCAGGCCGCGCGGATCCTGACGCAGACCGGGTGCTGGCGACGTTCCTGGACAGCGCGCCGGGGTGGACTGCGGAGCTGGATCCGGAGGTGCGGAAGGCGATCGGTCTGGTCCGCGAGATCGGCGACCTGGATGAGGAGGGCGTCGGGCTGCTGCTCGGCCGGCTTGCCGATCCGGCTCATCCGGTCGGCGAGAACGTAATGCTGCGGCTGTGGGGCCAGCTAGGAACCTTGACGGCGTACCCGGCACACCCCCCGGAGCGAGTCAGAGTGCTCGCCGGCGGGGGAGTGACGCGGGTCGTCGCAGCCGATGAAGCCGTGGTCGCGGATGCGCCGATGTGGTTGCAGCGCACTGATCTCGGCGGGTACGTCGTCGCGCCGGGTCCGGCCGCGGATGGGGTGAGCGACCTGCTGGATCTGCCGATGGCCCAAGATGTTGCCGCAGGCAAGATTGATGGCGAGGGGTCGGCGGCCGACGTACCGGAGATCGTCCGGGAGTTGGTGCCTGAGGTGCCGGAGATCTGGTGGGAGCACGAGGAGCTGACGGTCGACGGCGTGGAGGTTTCGTGGTGGGTCGGGCCTGACGGCAGTCCGCATGCGGCGACTTTCGACGGTCTGGCCAAGGCGCTTGCCTGGTCCGCCGGCCGGTGGGACCAACGGCACGTGATCCTTGCGGTCCTCAGCGATCCGGAGCGCGCCGATGAGCTGCTCGTCGACACGGCCTTCGACCTTGTACCGAAGAGCCCGGACGAGTAGGCGGGTCGACTCCGCAGGTCAGGCTGGGGTGATGGGCCGGGGCGGACGGACGCCAAGGCGGAGCCGACCAACCCGGCCAGCAGGGTGTCTGCGGGGACGGAGCTGCTCTGGTCTGGTCGAGCGCTTGCGTGGCGGCGTCGGCCAGTTGGTGGGTTGCGGTACGTCGTTGTGGTGGTTGCTGTGGACAACTTGTCCTGATCTGAGGGTTCGACCGGTCCGTGCGGGCGGTAAGGGTATGGGGCTTCCGCGGGTTGTTCGCTGACTGCTGAATCCCTTGTGGATAAAAGGGTTCCGGGCCTTCGGGCGATCAGAAACTGTCGGACGCGGTCGGTAGTGTTCTGGGCATGGCGATCCTGGACGTGCGGCCCGTGTGGGAGTTGAGTGATGGCGAGACGCTCGCCCAGCTCGACGTCCTGCATGCTGAGACCGCTCGCCTGCAGACCCGGCGACTCGAGCTGATAGCACGCATCGACCAGACCGGCTACGCCAAGGACATCGGTGCCGGCGACACCGTCCAGTTGCTCGCGTTCCGGCACCGTCTCGACGCGCCGGCGGTGCGCCGAGACGTGAAGCTGGCAAAAGCGCTACCCAAGTACCAGCTGGTGTCCGCAGCGCTGCCGGACCCGGCCGCCGCGACCAGCACCGACGGATCGACCCAGTACGGCGACCCGGCAACCAGCAGCCAGGAGCAGGCGACAAGTCAAGGCCAGGCGGCGGATCATGGGGATGCGACCGACCTGGGGAAGGCGGCGGATCAGGGCGAGGCGACGGACCTGGCGGAAGCTGCCGGACCAGAGCAGGCAGCGCGCATGGACACGGCTGCCGGACGCGAGCAGGCTCCGCACGTGGACGCGGCTGTCGGCAACGACGGCGAAGGAACCGGTGGTGAAGGAACCGCTGGGGCCGGAGCCGCTGGGGCAGGGTCCGGTGGGGTGCGGCCGGTGTTGTTGCATCCGGCGCAGGCGGAGGCGATTGTGTCGGCGTTGGAGCAGGTCCCGGCCCGGGCGATGGTCCCGGTCGAGGACCTGCTCGAAGCCGAAGCGCAACTGGTCGAGGCCGCCCGCCATCTGTCGCCGAGCGATCTGCGCCGACTGGGCGCGAAGATACGCGACCTGCTAGACACCGACGGCCCGGAACCGGCCGAGGACGCCGCCGCCGCGCGGGAGGCGCTGTGGCTGAAGTCGGCGCCGAAGGGCGTCCGGTTTGGTGGGTTCCTGGCCAACGAGAACGCCGAACTGTTCCGGGTCCTGATCGAGGCAGGCGCCGGCCCGAAGA
>JAWWOY010000096.1:0-7057 GCA_033851195.1 Kribbellaceae bacterium
CGCTGCGGCACGCCCCCGGCGAAGCGGCCCCGCCTGAACGCCCGGGAACCGGCCATCGGCACGGCAGCACTGCCAGTCGTATTTGACCGACCCGGCCAGCGGAGCCCCCAACCCCCCCCGGCGTACAGGGCGATCGGGATGAGGGGTGCGCCGGCTAGCAGCGGTTCGGCGAGGACGAGGGCGCGCCGGTTAGCGGCGGCTCAACCGCTTCCTTTCGCAGGCACGGCTCAGCCGGACTCTTCGCAGACAGGCTTGATCGGCAGCCGTCCACCGACCGCGCCGTCAAACTCGACTGGCAGTACGCCGCCCCGAACGCGCCCCCGCCTGGCCGCCCGGGAACCGCCTATGGATACCGCAGCACTGCCAGTCGTATTTGACCGACCCGGCCAGCGGAGCCCCAACCCCCCCGGCGTACAAGGCGATCGGGGATGAGGGGCGCGCCGGCTCGCAGCGGCTCGGCGAGGACGAGGGCGCGCCGGTTAGCGGCGGCTCAACCGCTTCCTTTCGCAGGCGACGGCGAAGCCGGACTCTTCGCAGACAGGCTTGATCGGCAGCCGTCCATCGACCGCGCCGTCAAACTGGACTGGCAGTACGGCGCCCCGAACGCGCCCCGGCGAAGCGCCCCCGCCTGGCCGCCCAGGAACCGCCCATGGATACAGCAGCACTGCCAGTCGTATTTGACCGACCTGACCAGCTGAGCCCCCAACACCCCGGCATACAAGGCGATCGGGGACGAGGGGCGCGCCGGCTAGCAGCGGCTCGGCGAGGACAGGGCGCGCCGGTTAGCGGCGGCTCAATCGCTTCCTTTCGCAGGCGACGGCTCAGCCGGACCCTTCGCAGACAGGACCTGATCGGCAGCCGTCCATCGAGCGCGCCGTCAAACTGGACTGGCAGTACGCCGCCCCGGCGCACCCCGGCGAAGCAGTCTCCGCCCGAGCAACCAGGAACACGCCCGACGACACGGCAGCTCTGCCAGTCGAGTCTGACCAACCACGGCCTGAGCCTGTTCGGACCTCAGGAGGTTGAGCCAGCCTTGACGAATTCCCAATGAATCGCAGCGATGTACATTTAATGCCAACTCGTCAACGAGGATGCCAAGAGGGGGTCAGCGGTGGCAGTGGTCGAAGCTGGTGTGCTGATCGGCCTGGATGTAGGGACGACATCGAGCAAGGCCGTGCTCTACACCACCGACGGTCAGACCGTTGCCGAGGGGCGAGCCCCTACCGTCTGGCGCTCCACGCCATCCGGCGTGGAGATTGATGCACGCGACCTGCTCGCGAGCGCCATCGACGCCGTGAATCAAGCCCTTGGTCAGACGTCCGGCGTTGCCGTCCTGGGGCTGGGGGTTGCGAGCATGGGGGAGTCCGGTGTGTTGCTTGATCGACGGGGGACTCCCGTGGCGCCGGTGATCGCCTGGCATGACAGCAGGGATCAGATTGAGCTTGCTGAACTGGATGCCCGGTTGGGGGCCGACAACTTCAGCGCCCGCACCGGACTGCCGTTCCGAACGCAGTGGTCACTGACCAAGCACCACTGGCTCGTGCGCCACCAGCACGCGGTGGCCGACGCCGTACGCCGCTTGAACATCAGCGAGTGGATCGTCCGCGGGCTGGGCGGTGAGGAGGCCAGCGAGCTGTCCCTGGCGTCGCGCACAGGCTGGCTGGACCTGGCAACGCGTACCTGGTGGGCCGACAGCATGTCGGTGACAGAAATGAAGGAGTCCCTGCTGCCGCCGCTGGTGACAGCCGGCACGGCGCTCGGGAACGTGACCAACCCCGAGGTTCCGGCCGCGCTTGCTGGTGCCGTCCTGACAGCGGCCGGTCATGATCACCAGGCGGCCACCGTAGGTGTTGGGGCCATTGATCAAGGGGATGAGCTGGATTCCTGTGGGACGGCAGAAGCATTGCTGCGAACTGTTCAGCCAAACCTGTCAGAGCACGCCGTGGGCGAGCTCGCACGTGCCGGGGTCACCACTGGTTGGCACGTGCTCCCTGACCGCTGGTGTCTGCTCGGTGGCACAGAGGGCGGCCGCACCCTGCAACGAGTGCGCGCGCTTCTGGGGGAGGACGGTCAGGATCTGGATGCTCTGGACCGCGCGGCGTTGGCCAGCTTGCCCTCGGATGTGGCTGGGCTGGTGCTGGAGGTCACGTCGGAAGGCATCGCTATCAGAGGGGCCGACCAGCTCACCCGACCTGAGCACATCTGGAGGTCGGCACTGGAACATGTGACACGCGAGGCGCAGGTGATCCACGGTGAAATGTCCGGGCTGTCAGGCCGGCATCGCCGGCTGGTGGTGACCGGCGGGTGGAGCAACAGTCGCGGCCTGATGCACATCAAGCGCGACATGCTCGGTCCGTTGGAGCGGTCCGAGGTCAGCGAGGCCGGCTGTCGGGGCGCTGCTCTCCTTGCGGGGTTGGCCGCCGGGGTGTACGAAACCACCGACCAGTTCCCTGCCCCCCGCTTGGCCCGTGCTTAGCTCAGCCCCGAGCCTCGAATCAGGCGCGGATCACTTCCAGGCCATGCCGCTCCAGGGCTTGTGCGTCCTTCTTCGTCATTCCGGTGTCGGTGACCAGGACATCGATGCTCGCCAGATCGGCGTACCTGAAGACAGCGGTGCGTCCGAGCTTGCTGTGGTCCGCGAGCAGGATCCGACGCCGCGCGGCTGACACCATGGCGCTCTTGACGGCTGCCTCGGAGTCATCGGGGGTCGAAAGGCCATGCTCGATCGAAAAGGCGTTGGTGCCCAGAAATGCCACATCCACGCGGACTTCTTGCAAGGCCCTCAGCGCCCAGTGATCCACTTCGGCCATGGTGGTGGCGCGCACCCTGCCCCCGACGGTGTGCACCGTCAGGTTCGGATGTGCGAGCAAGGTGAGTGCGATCGGCAGAGTGTTGGTGATCACCGTCAGGTTGGAGCGGGTCGGGAAGTTCTCAGCCAGTGCGGCCGTGGTCGAACCGGCATCCAGCAGGATGGCGCCCTCCGTGGGCACCAGCTCGGCGGCCGCCACGGCGATGCGTCGCTTCTCAGCGCTCAGGGCGGTGCGCAGCTCAACGCTGGGTTCATAGGAGAGGGCCTCCACCGGCAGCGCTCCGCCGTGCACCTTCCGGAGCAGCCCTCGACCGTCAAGGATCAGCAGGTCCTTGCGGATCGTCTCGTGCGTGACGCCTAAGTCCTGCGCGAGGTCGACCGCTCGCACCTGGCCCTCGGTCCGCAGCTTGCGGAGGATCAGTTGGTGACGTCGGGCCTGATGCTGGACGTCAGCGGATGGGCCCACGGCTGCTCGTTCAGACATTTCGCTCCTTGCTTACGATCGTTCGTGCCGCGCCCGCCAGTCCGTTGGCAAGGCGGACTCTATGACCCGTCAGGTGCGGAAGTGGTGCTCCGAGGCAGGTCAGCCGAACGGTGTCACCTGGATCTTGCGGCCGATGCCGCTCTTGAACTGCTCCAAGGCCCTTGGGTAGTCGTCGAGCGCGAACCGGTCGCTGATCATCACGTCCGCGTCGAGGACACCACGGGCGAACAGATCGGCCGCTCGCTCGAAGCTGTGCAGCACGGCCATCGATCCGGTGATGGTGATCTCGTGGTTGTAGATCTTGTACGGCGACCAGTTGGCCACCGCCTGCTCGGCAGAGACGCCGAACTGGAGGAACGTGCCGCCGCGGTCAACCCGGGCAAGGCCGTCTTCGATCGCGGCGACGACGCCGGTGCAGTCGATGACGATGTCCCAACCGCGTGGCATGTCCACCTCGTCGGCGGAGGCGACGGCGCTGGTGCACCCCAACGTCACGGCTGTCTCGAGGCGGCTCGGGTTGAGGTCGACTACGGTCACTGTGGCCGCGTTCGCCCGCTTGGCGAGCTCGAGGTTCATCAGCCCCATCGTGCCGGCGCCGTAAATGAGGTAGTTGTCGCCTGGCCGCGCCGGCAGAACGTCGAACCCGTGCAGTGCGCAGGACAACGGCTCGACCAGGGCGTAGTCGGCCACCTTCGCGCCCGCGGGCAGCCTGACGCAGTTCGCGACCGGTGCTACGGCGTACTCCGCCGCGCCACCGGAAGTCGTGACCCCGATGGCAGCAAATCGCTCGCAGAGATTTTCGCGGCCGCGACGGCAGTAGTAGCACTCGTGGCACGGAAGCGACGGGTCCACCGCCACCTGGTCACCGACGACGAGTTCGGTGACGTCGGAGCCGACGCCCACGACTTCGCCGGCGAACTCGTGGCCGGGCACCACGGGCAGCGTGGGCGCGAACTCGCCCTCCAGGATGTGCAGGTCGGTACCGCAGATGCCGCATCCGGCCACCGCGACGACGACCTCGCGTGGACCGGGACTGGGGTCCGGCACCGTCGTGACCTCGACCTGACCGGGTGCGGAGATGACTGCTGCCTTCATTTGACGGCTCCAAGGGAGAGTTCCGGGACGAGATTGTCCTGGGTGGTAAGACGAGTTTGTCCTGGGAGGTAAGACCGCCTATGGCGATCTGGTGACGGAGAGGTCGTGGAGTGTGACCGGGCCGGGGTCTCTGGCCCCCGGTACGGGGTCCACTGTGGTCGGCGTCAGGCAGGCGGACCGTCCCCACAGCACCGCGCGGCCCAGACGGACTTCAGGTTCATCCTCGTGGGCAAGCCATCCGGCCAAGAGGGCATCCCCAGCACCCGCGGTGTTGATCGGGATGATGGTCGGCCCGGTGGCGTGGAGCGTGCGCTGTCCGTTGCTCCACAAGGCGCCGTCATCGCCGAGGCTGACCAGCAGTTCAAGGCCGCGCTGGTGGGAAAGAGCCGCGGCAGCCTCGGCGATGCCCTTGACGCCCGGCGTGGAGTCGCGGACGAGCCGGCTGGCCTCGGCCAACTCGCCGCGGTTGGGTGCCAGCAAGTCCGCCTGCGCTTCCAGAGCCGCAGCGAGGGCCTCGCCCGAGGCGTCCACAGCGCAGCGCGCGCCCGCGTGGTGGGCCACCGCAACCAGACGCGCTATCAGTCCGGGATCCGCCTCGGGCGGTAGGGAGCCGCAGACAGCCAGCCAGATCTGAGGCGTCCGCGTCCCGGCGCCGGTGGTCGCGTCATCGAGGGCTGCGGCCACCTGATCCACCAGTTCGTCCTGCTGCTTCGAGGACAAGGGGCTACCGGGACCGTTGAGCTTGAGAGTGACGCCGCCAGGCTGCAACGCGCTGGTGTTCACTCGCGTGCTGCCGTCCTGGGTCACGTGTCGGTGTGGAACCCCGTCGTCATCGAGAAGCTCGATGAGGTAGCGGCCCGTGCCGCCGGCGACCGGAAGCACGGCGCACGTCTCCACGTTGGCGGCCCACAAGGTCCGGGAGACGTTGACGCCCTTGCCGCTCGCTTCGACCGTCGCGGACCGGGCCCGGTGAACGTCGATGTCGGCCCCCGTCCCGTGAGCGAGCAAGTACGTGAGATCGAGGCCGGGGTTGGGAGTGACAGTGATGATCACGCTGTCCCTCGCTGCCGCGTCCCCGGGCTGGCTCTGGGGCGGGGTCGTCATGGGGACTCCTCGCGCTCCTTGGTGCTCCAGTTGGATATTACTGGATATGATTGTGGTTAATTGGGTTTCATGTCAAGAGATGGCGTGGGCGCCGACGACTGATGCCGGCATGCCACACCCGGCTCGCCACGCAGCACAAGTGGCTCTGCCGTCGATCCTCCGTTGCTCGTCCGGCGGCGGCGACCGGATATCGGGCGGCGTGGGGGTGTCCTCGGAGAGCCCGCACAAGAACTGTCCGAGCCGGCGATTAGGCTGGCGCAGTCCCGCTCGCTTACGCCCCCTGGAGGTCTGCGCAGACATGCCGTCCGCCGACAGCTTCGTGCACCTGCACAACCACACCGAGTACTCCATGCTGGACGGCGCCGCGCGGATCGACGAGTTGTTCAAGTCCGCCGAGCAGATGGGTATGCCGGCGCTGGCGACCACCGACCACGGGTTCGTCTTCGGCGCCTACGAGTTCTGGAAGACCGCGAAAAAATACAACGTCAAGCCCATCGTCGGCGTCGAGGCGTACTTGACTCCGCACACGCACCGGACCGAGCGGCGCCGGGTCAAGTGGGGCGACGCCAACAGCGGCCGGGATGACGTCTCGGGTGGTGGTGCCTACACCCACATGACGCTGCTCGCGAAGAACACCGGTGGCATGCACAACTTGTTCCGGATGTCGTCGCTGGCCAGTATCGAGGGCTACTACTTCAAGCCCCGGATGGACCGCGAGCTGCTGCAGACCTACGGGCAGGGCCTGATCGCGACCACGGGCTGCCCTTCGGGTGAGGTGCAGACGCGGCTCCGGCTGGGGCAGTACAAGGAGGCCGTCGAGGCGGCTGCAGAGTTCCGCGACATCTTCGGGGCGGAGAACTTCTACTGCGAGCTGATGGACCACGGGCTCGGCATCGAGCGCGACATCCGGCAAGGCCTGCTCAAGCTCGCCCGCGAGTTGCAGTTGCCGCTGGTCGCGACGAACGACCTGCACTACACCAAGGCCGAGGATGCGGTCGCCCACGCGGCGCTGCTGTGCGTGCAGTCCGGATCGACGCTGTCCGACCCGAACCGGTTCAAGCTCGACACGAACGAGTTCTATCTGAAGACAGCTGCCCAGATGCGTGAGATGTGGAAGGAGCTGCCGGAGGCCTGTGACAACACGCTGCTGATCGCCGAGCAGTGCGAGGTCTCCTTCACGGAGGGCGAAGGCCGGTTCATGCCGCGCTTCCCCTGCCCAGACGGCCACAATGAGGAATCCTGGTTCGTCTCCGAGGTGGAGACGGGCCTGCACAATCGCTACCCCGCGGGCATCCCGGACAACGTCCGCAAGCAGGCGGAGTACGAGATCGGGGTCATCGTCTCGAAGGGGTACGCCGGCTACTTCCTGGTCGTCGCGGACTTCATCAACTGGGCCAAGGGCAACGGCATCCGGGTCGGTCCGGGCCGAGGTTCCGGCGCCGGTTCGATGTGCGCGTACGCGATGCGCATCACCGACCTGGACCCGCTGCGGCACGGCCTGATCTTCGAGCGGTTCCTGAACCCCGAACGTATGTCGATGCCCGACTTCGACATCGACTTCGACG
>JAWWOY010000609.1:0-2559 GCA_033851195.1 Kribbellaceae bacterium
ACACACCGAGTGGCTGCTGGCCAATGTTCCCGGGGCCGAGCGCCACGAGTACCCAGGCGGGCACGACCCTGAGGACGCCGACTATCGGCGGATGCTTGCCTGGCTGCACGGCTGAGGTTCGGGTAGATCGCACGGCGGGACGCTGATCGCGGGTCTGCCCGAGTTCTTTCGTCAGGTTTCGCTAGTGCAGGTGGTGCTGCCGGCCGACGGCGTACGCGCGGGTCAGCCAGTCGACGAACTCGGCGTCCACCTCGGCCGGCTCGCGAAGGCGGAACGCGTGCAGGATGTTGCGGGGAGAGTAGACCTCCACCTTGGTGAAGCGCGGGCTCTCCAAACGTTCCGCCAGTACGACGTGACCGTCGAGCCAGTGGACGTGCGGAGTGAAGGCCGCGAAGCTCATCCGCGCATGGAGCGCGATCCGCGTCTTCTCCGGTAGCACCGAGACCGGGCCTAGGCCGGCGACCACCCCGATGATCCGGTCGAAGGTGTCACGGACCGCGGGATCCTTACCAGTGAAGTGTGCGTCCAGGTCACCCAGCGCCCGGCAGGTGTGCGACTGGTTGCGGTTGGCAAAGGTCCGCCCACACCGCGGACAAACCCAGAGCGGCGGCCGGGCGCCAGCGGTCTGACTCATCGGCGTACCTCCGTCTCCGCACCCCATAGCAGCATGACTCTCGACGGCGTCGGCGGCACCTGTGTCCCTCCGTTGGGACGCAGGTGCCGTCGGCGACAGACCGCTGGAACACTCCAGGAACCTTCCTGCGGTCGCAGCTCACCATCACTGTTTCTGCCCGGGATCGGTCACCTCACCGAGGCTGTCGGTGGCGGTGTCAGCGAGGTTCTGGCCGGTCTCACCGAGGCTGTCGGTCGCCTGGGTCACCTGGTCAGCGACACCATCGACAGGTAGATCGACACCGGTTGCGTCGGCGACCTGGTCGCCGGCGGTATCAGCAAGACCTTGAGCGGTCTCGCCGAGCCCATCAGCGGATTCGCCCACCTGGTCGGCGACACCGTCAAGTGGCAGGTCGATGCCGGTCGCCTCGCTGACCTTGTCGCTCGCGCCTTGCAGCAACTCGGACGCTTTCTCTTTGAACATGTCGAACAAGCCCATTTCGAGATCCTCCAATTTGTGTGATTAATGGTTTGTGTGATTGATGGGCGCTCGTCGCCACAAAGATTGTCCCGGCTCTGAGGGCCAGGCTGACGGCGTGCTGCGTTCAACGAGGACTGGTCGCGTCAGCCTCGGCCGCCCAGGCCAGCACCAACGACGCCGCGACCACCGCCATCCCATACGGCGGCCACCCTCACCGAGCTCTAAGTCCCCATCACCGGAGAACCCCGAGGCTTTCGGCCAGTCGATTGCGGGCTTGCCCGGCTACACATCTTCGGAACACCCGATTCTGCCCTCATTTCGTCAGTTACGCAAATGACGAACTGATAGAGGAGACCGGAGCAACCCGGCCCCTGCGACGTCGGCACCCTCGCCAAGCGCGCCGAGAATCGGCGTGCCGCAGCCAGCCAGCACGTGGGCAAACTCCACCTCGCCAGCGTGATCACTCCTCGCCGCGAAGGCAAGCGCCACATCTACGCCGTCGACAACCCCCATGTGGTCACCCTGCTCGAGCAGATCTTGGACCACATCGCGCCCGACGGCACCCTCGTGCCGAAAGCCCGCCGCCCTCTAGCGTCTGCGACTTCAACGCCGCGGGCGATGTGCAGATCAGGGTCGAGCAATGCCTTCCCGGATAGGCAGGACACCGCGCCGCAGGACCTCGCCACCCGTCCGTCAATCGCGAAAGCACTGGCGCGTTGGGGGCCGCATTGTGTTGCCGGGGGTGTTGATCGTCTTGGTCGCTCCCAGGGCGTGGGCAACCGCGGCCGTCATGAGGGTGGCTGCTTGCCAGGCTCCGTCGCTCGCGTTTGTACAGCGGATTCGATATGGCATATCGAATCCGCTATACAAACGCACGCCTCCCGGCCGGTGCGGGCGCTGTTCCTCACGCGAGGCAGAACTCGTTGCCTTCGGGGTCTTGCAGGATGAGGTGGATGTCTTCGGGGGTGTCGAAGCGCTCGGTGACGGTGGCGCCGAGGGCGATCAGGCGGTCTGCTTCGGCGTCGATCCTGGTACGCCGGGTGTCGCCGTCGAGGCCGGGTGCGACCTTGATGTCGAGGTGAAGGCGATTCTTGCCTGCCTTGGCTTCGAGCACCTTCAGGAAAAAGATGTCCGGCCGGTCCCGATCCTGATCGACCAGGGTACGGCCGACGTTGCGCTGCTCCACCGGGATGCCGTTGGCGTCGGCGAACTCGTCCCAAGTGGCGAAGCCCTCGGGGACACCGAAAGGGAAGTCGTAGCCGCCGAGTGCTGCCATCCAGAAGCGGGTCACCCGGTCCGGATCGGCGCAGTCGAACACGATATGCAGTTCGAAGGCTGCGCTCATGCGTCAGACCGGGCTCGGTAGAGGTCTCGGAGCAGGCAGATCTCGCCGCCATGGTGCATCACCTCGCGGCTGAGGTGGAGGATCAGCCCAGCCATCGAGTCGTCGGCGTACTCGTTCCCCT
>JAWWOY010000175.1:0-5199 GCA_033851195.1 Kribbellaceae bacterium
ACACGCCGAGCGTGGCGTTCTTCCTGGACGCCGTACCGGAGACAGCGGGTCAGATCGAGGAACTGCTGGCGAAGGCGCGGCAGGCTGACGCCGAGGTGGCGAAGGCCGCCGCCGGTGCCAAGCCGGCCGGTGATGCCGACCCGTACAAGCGCCGCGAGGACGATGACTCCGACGACGAGTGACGGCACCGACCTATCAACAGTCGACGGTGTCGTCGTCGTCGACAAACCGGCGGGGCTGACCTCGCACACAGTGGTGGCCAGAGTCCGGAAGCTGGCCGGCACCCGCAAGGTCGGCCATGCCGGCACCCTGGACCCGATGGCCACCGGGGTCCTGGTGATCGGCATCAACCGCGCCACCCGGCTGCTCGGCCACCTCCAGTTGACCGACAAGTCGTACGACGCGACCGTGCTGCTCGGTGCCTCGACAACAACCGACGACGCCGAGGGTGAAGTCGTGAGCACCGCTTCCGCTTCGGATCTGGCGGCCGTGACGGCGGAGGCGATCGAAGCGGCCGTGGCGGGGTTCCGCGGGGAGATCTCGCAGGTCCCGTCGAAGGTGTCCGCGATCAAGGTGGGCGGCCGACGGGCCTACCAACGCGTCCGCGCCGGCGAGGAGGTCGCGCTGAAGGCCCGCCTCGTCACTGTCAGCCGGTACGACGTGGTCGTCGTGCGGCCGGGACAGTCGGGCATCGAGGTCGACATCTCGGTGGACTGTTCGAGTGGGACCTACGTCCGCGCGCTGGCCCGGGACCTCGGCGTCGAACTGGGTGTCGGCGGCCACCTCAGCAGGTTGCGCCGGACCCGCGTCGGCGCCTTCGACCTGTCCTCGGCGCACACGTTGGAGGAGTTGACCGAGGTGTTCGCGCTGAAGCCGATCGCCGAGGTGGCGGCGGACACCTTCCCGCGGTACGACGCAGATGCCGACCAAACCGCGGCGATCCGCAGCGGCCGACCGCTGTCCGGCCTCAAGCTCGCCCCCGGCCAGACCGCGATGTTCGACCCGACCGGCGCCTTCCTCGCCCTCTACGAACCCCACGGCCCCGTCGCCAAACCCACGGCCGTCTTCGTTGGCTGAAGTCGGCCGAAGTCGGCTGATACCCTCCCGCTCTTCATCAGGGCGTCAAGCCGGGGATCGCACGTACGCTAGGGCGGTGCGTTCTCGTCCCACGTTGAGCTGGACCGCGAGTCCCGGTGCAGCCGCGCTCCCGCCCAGCAGCACTGACATGGGCGGTGTCGCCGAACTGGTGGCCGACGGCGGGGTGGTCGTGCTCAGCGGCGCCGGGCTCTCGACCGAGTCAGGAATTCCGGACTATCGCGGCGAGAGTGGAAGCCTGCGCCGGCACACCCCGATGACGTACGGCGACTTCGTCGGCAGCGAGTCCGGCCGGCAGCGATACTGGGCGCGCAGCCACCTCGGCTGGCGGACCATCGCCCGGGCCGCTCCGAACGACGGTCACCGAGCCGTCGCTGCCCTGCAGGCGCATGGCTACCTGGACGGCGTGATAACCCAGAACGTGGACGGTCTGCACCAGGCCGCGGGCGCCCGGGACGTGATCGAGCTACACGGCAACCTTGACCGAGTGGTCTGCCTGACCTGCCGAGGCACGAGTCCGCGCGAGGACCTGGATCGCCGCCTGCGCGAGGCCAACCCGGTCTTCGACGGCCAGGTGATCCGGATCAACCCCGACGGCGATGTCGATCTCGCCGAGGACGCGGTGGCGAAATTCCAGCTGGTCGGCTGCGCAGGTTGTGCCTCGCCGTTGCTGAAGCCGGACGTGGTGTTCTTCGGTGAGAACGTGCCCCGCCCGCGAGTGGAGCGCTGCTACCGGTTGATCGACGACGCTCGCGCCCTGCTGGTCCTCGGCTCTTCCCTGACCGTCATGTCGGGCTTCCGCTTCGTCCGGTACGCCGCGAAGGCGGGCAAGCCGGTGCTGATCGTCAACCAGGGCCAGACCCGAGGCGACCCCTACGCCACCCACCGGGTCAACCTCCCACTCGGCCAAGCCCTGACCGACCTCACCGCGCGCCTCAACCTCACCTCACCGTGAACCGGGAGATGGCGACGGGCCGGGCGGCTCTTCGCAGAGTCAGCCCGGCCCGTCGTCCGCCGTACGGGTTGGAAAGGGTCAGCGCTGAGCGCAGGCCCGCAGGCGGTCCAGGGAGCCACGGTGGTCACCCTAAGTTGAGTGTCCGATCAATTACAAGGGGTTACCGCCTGTCGTGATCCCGGTCCCTGTGCGGTGACCCGGTGGGTGGCATGGAATCCTGCTGCCATGCGTGTCTGGCACGGATTGGACGAGGTGGGCCCTGATTACGGCCCGTCGGTCGTCACCATCGGCAACTTCGACGGCGTGCACCGCGGTCACCAGGAGGTGCTGGCTCATGCCCGTGCCCGGGCCGCGGAGCTGGGCGGCCTGCCGGTCGTCGCGCTGACGTTCGATCCACACCCGATGTCGGTGCTGCGGCCGGGGCAGGCGCCGGCCACGATCAGCGTGCCATCGGAGCGGGCTGAGCTGCTGGTCGCCGCCGGCGCGGATGCGGTGCTGATCCTGCCGTTCGACACCGACGTGGCGTCCTGGTCGCCGCAGGACTTCATCGACCGCGTCCTGGTCGGCACCCTGCACGCCAAGGCCGTGGTGGTGGGGGAGAATTTCCGCTTCGGCCACAAGGCCGCCGGTCATGTCGACACCCTCGTCACCGCAGGCACGCTGGCCGGCTTTCACGTCGAGGGTCTGACCCTGTCGGGGGACCGTCAGCCCTGGTCGTCGACGTCCATCCGGGAACTGATCGCCGAGGGCGATGTGGAACGCGCGGCAGCGGCGCTCGGCCGGCCAGTGCGGGTGACCGGGGTCGTTGTCGAGGGCGACAAACGTGGTCGTGAACTGGGCTACCCGACCGCCAACATCCCTGCTGTAGCAGGCGCCGCGGTGCCGCTCGACGGTGTGTACGCCGGCTGGCTGACGGTGCTCGAGCCCGCGCCCGGCGCACCGGCGTACGACGGATCGTTGCCGGCGGCCATCAGTGTCGGCAGCAACCCGACCTTCGACGGAGTGGACCGGCGGGTGGAGTCGTATGTGCTGGATCGCGACGATCTGGAGCTGTATGGCGCCCGGATCGCGGTGGACTTCGTCGCCCGGTTGCGCGGCAGCCAGATCCGGTTCGAGACGATCGACGACCTGCTGGTCCAGGTGAAGGCCGACGTCGACGCCGCCCGGGGGATCCTCACCGGCGAAGCGCAGGATTAGTGCGGGTGTCCACCCACTGATACTCTTGTCGGTGCCGTCTGAACGGCCGCGGATCCAGAGTGCCCGGGTGACCCAAGCCCCGGTGCGCCGCGCAACGGAAATCGAGAGGAATCAGCGTGTCGTCGGTTAATGCTGAAGCAAAGAAGAAGATCATCGGTGAGTACGCCCTGACCGAGGGCGACACCGGTTCCCCCGAGGTCCAGGTCGCGCTGCTCACGCACCGTATCGCGGATCTGACCGAGCACTTGAAGGAGCACAAGCACGACCACCACAGCCGTCGTGGACTGCTCCTGATGGTCGGCCAGCGCCGCCGGTTGCTGAACTACCTGGCGAAGAAGGACATCGGCCGCTACCGGTCCCTGATCGAGCGGCTCGGCCTTCGCCGATAGCCCCGTGAGGAGCGGCCCCCCGAGTCGGGGTGGCCGCTCCACTCACATCACGGTACGTCCACGGCTGATCCTTCTCGGGTGGCCGGGGAACAACTGAATAATCAACGACAACGAGACGACGCGTCTGCGTGTTGGGAGTACGACCGGTCCTCGGTAGTGGCTTTCGGGACGACCTCGGGTGAGGTTGCCGCCCGCGGGCCTCGATCGAAGACCGGCATCCCTGAGCTCGCGCCTCGCAGTCGTCTCACGCGAGAGAGGGGTATCCCGTGACGGGATCCACCAACGCGCCCATGGAGGGCGCAGAATTCGCCGAAGCCGTGATCGACAACGGCACTTTCGGCACCCGCACCATCCGCTTCGAGACGGGCCGGCTGGCCCAGCAGGCCGCCGGTTCCGCCGCCGCCTACCTCGACGGCGACACGATGGTGCTCTCGGCCACCACGGCCAGCAAGAAGCCCAAGGACCAGTTCGACTTCTTCCCGTTGACGGTGGACGTCGAGGAGCGGATGTACGCCGTCGGCCGCATCCCGGGCTCGTTCTTCCGCCGGGAGGGTCGTCCTTCCGAGGAGGCCATCCTGACCTGCCGGCTGATCGACCGCCCGCTGCGGCCGTCGTTCGTGTCCGGCCTGCGGAACGAGATCCAGGTCGTCATCACGGTCCTGGCGCTCAACCCGGACAAGCTGTACGACGTACTGGCGATCAACGCCGCGTCGATGTCCACCCAGATCGCCGGGCTGCCGTTCTCGGGCCCGATCGGCGCCGTCCGCGTCGCCCTGATCGACAAGCAGTGGGTCGCGTTCCCGACGCACACCGAACTCGAGGACGCCGTCTTCGACATGGTGGTCGCGGGTCGTGTCACCGAGACCGGTGACGTCGCGATCATGATGGTCGAGGCCGAGTCCACCCCGGGCACGTTCGACGCCGTCGCCGCCGGCAAGCAGGCGCCGACCGAGGAGGTCGTGGCCGAGGGCCTCGAGTCCGCCAAGGCGTTCATCAAGACGCTGGTCGAGGCCCAGTCGGAGCTGGCCGCCCGCGCGTCCAAGCCGACCGGCGAGTTCCCGCTGTTCCCGGACTACGCCGACGACGCCTTCGCCGCAGTCGAGGCCGCTGCCACCGAGGAGCTGAGCCAGGCGCTCACCATCGCGGGCAAGCACGACCGCGAGGAGGCCACGGACGCCGTCAAGGCCGCCGTGATCGACAAACTGGCCGCTGACTTCGAGGGCCGCGAGAAGGAGCTGTCCGCAGCCTTCCGCTCGCTCACCAAGAAGCTGGTCCGCAAGCGCGTGCTGTCGGACAAGGTCCGCATCGACGGTCGCGGGCTGGCAGACATCCGGCCGCTCAAGGCGCAGGTCAAGGTGCTGCCGCGGGTGCACGGTTCGGCGCTGTTCGAGCGCGGCGAGACCCAGATCATGGGTGTTACCACGCTGAACATGCTGCGGATGGAGCAGCAGTTGGACACGCTGTCGCCGGAGACCCGCAAGCGCTACATGCACAACTACAACTTCCCGCCCTACTCGACCGGTGAGACCGGCCGGGTGGGTTCGCCGAAGCGCCGCGAGATCG
>JAWWOY010000195.1:0-15585 GCA_033851195.1 Kribbellaceae bacterium
GTGTCGGCCGGCTGCCAGAAGGGTTCGGCGTACTCCTCCACGACCAACACTTCCAGGCCCGCCGAGACCACGGCAGTGATGATCTGCCCGAGCGACCACTGCCACTCCACGGCGCCGAGAGCAGGAAAGGTGTCGTTTACGTGAGATCGCGCGAAGTAACTGCGGTCCGGCCGGATCCGCGGCTCGTCCTCATCCCAGGTCCACAGCGGAACAAGCGGATGAGCCTCGTAGATGAACAAGTGGCCCGAGGGTCGCAGCAGACAGGCAATGTCGCAGGCCCAGGCATCCAGATCGTGCATCCAGCACAGCGCGCCCTTCCCGGTATAGACCAGATCGGCGCACTCGTCGCGCAGCGGAACGCCGGGGACCTCGGCGACTAGATAGCGACAGGCGATGCCGAGATCATCGGCTCGGCGCTGCGCTGCAGTCGCCGCCACCTCGCTGAAATCGACCCCGACCACGGACTGTGCACCTGCCGTAACGAGCGCGATGTCCTCGAGACCGTGACCGCTCTGCGGATGCACCACCGCGGGCGACGACAGGAGCAATGGACGAAGCAGATCCCGTTCACGGTCGAACAGGGATGATCCAGTTCTCGCCTCGGCCAGCAGGCCCTCATATTCGCGAACATGCTTCTGAGATGCGGTCTCCCAAGCGATCCGGTTCTGCTCCACGTCGCGTTCCACGGGCCTGATTGTGTCGCACCGCCCCCCGGCCGATTGATGACTTCTGTCATGAATCCGTCATCAACGCGCTGGGCCGGATGACGAGCCGATGGCAACCCCTTGACGGTTCCACCGACAGCGTTCCCTGCCGCACCACAGCGGTCCTACTGTCGCCGATAACGAGTCTCGAGGAGGATCAGATGGCCAGTTCACGGAGACGTGTCGTCGCAGTCGCAACAGCGGCCGTCGCGAGTCTCACCCTGGCGGCCTGCACCGGCGGCAACGGATCCGCGAGCGGTTCGAGCACCACGCCCGCGACCGCGGCAGTTCCCGGCGGCACGCTGAACCTGCTCGGCGCCGGCGACGTCGACTACATGGATCCGAACCTCAGCTACTACTCGATCGGTTACCTGAACCTGCGGATGTGGACCCGTCAACTGTTCGCCTATCCGGCCAAGACCGGACTGACCACCACCCCGGTGCCAGACCTCGCGACGAACATTCCGACCGCCCAGAACGGCGGGATCAGCGCCGACGGCAAGACCTACACGGTAAAGATCCGCCCGGGCGCGAAGTGGAACACCACCCCGGCCCGGCAGGTCACCGCCGCCGATGTCGTCCGAGGCGTGAAGCGGACGGCAAACCCGGTCCAGCCGTTCGGCGGCATCCCCGACTTCGCCAGCCTGATCGTCGGCTACCAGTCGTTCGAGAACGGTTTCGCCAAGGTGGCCAAGACGCCCGCGGCGATGGCCAACTACATCAACAAGACCGCCTTACCCGGCGTAGTGGCCAAGGACAACACCACAGTGGTCTTCAAGCTGATCAGGCCGGCCACCTACTTCGTCGACATGATGACGCTGCCGGCCTTCTCGCCGGCTCCGGCTGAGGTGCTGAACTACCTCCCGGCCAGCACCGAGCTCGGCAACCACGAGATCTCCGACGGACCCTACAAGGTGGATTCCTGGGTTCCGACCAAGTCGATCACCTACTCCCGCAACCCGGCTTGGGTCGCGTCGACCGACCCGGTCCGCAAGGCGTACGTCGACCGGATCCTGGTCAACGAGACCTTCAGTCAGGACTCGATCCAGCAGCAACTGCAGACCGGTACGCCGGGCGCGGACATGGAGTTCGACGTCGGCCCACCACCGTCACAACTGCCCGGGCTGATCGCCAAGAAGGACCCGAACCTGAACCTCGGTGAAACCGCCTCCACCAATCCGTATGTCGTCTACAACATGGCTTCGCCGAACAACAACAAGGCGCTGGCGAACCTTCAAGTGCGGCAGGCGCTCAGCTACGCGATCAACCGGGCCCACATCATCCAGGTCCTCGGCGGCCCGACCGTCAACCCGCCACTCACCCACGTGCTGCCGGGACAGATCGACGGGTCCCAGCAGATCGATCCCTACCCGTACAACCTCGCCAAGGCGAAGCAGTTGCTGGCTTCGGCGGGTTTTCCGCACCTGACTCTGAAGTTGCTGTACCGCAACGCCTCCGAGGGCAGCAGCAAGGCCTTCCAGACGATCCAGCAGGACCTGTCCCAGGCCGGCATACAGGTGGTCGGCGTACCGTCCCCGAACGCGGACTTCTACGTCAAGTACCTGCAGGCGCCAAGCGTCGCGAAGCGAGGAGTTTGGGACCTGTCCCTGGCCGGCTGGGGAGCTGACTGGTACGGCAACGCGGCCGAGTCCTTCTTCAACCCGCTGTTCTCCGGGCAACCCTCGTTCCCGCCGATCGGCAGCAACTACGGCCTGTACGACGATCCGGCGACGGACACCCTGATCAAGCAAGCGGTCTCGGCACCGACGCTGGGGGCGGCCTCGGCTCTGTGGGCCAAGGCGGACGCCAAGGTGATGGCCGATGCGGCGTTCTTCCCGATCACCAACCCGTTGAACCCGAACTACCACGCGTCCCAGGTGAACAACGCGATCTATGTGCCGGCGATCCAGAACTTCGACCCCACGAACGTCTGGCTGAGCAAGAACGTGCAGGGCTGACCATGGCATTGCTGGAAGTCGAGGACCTCCGCGTCTCGTTCGATACCCCGGACGGCGTCGTCCGCGCCGTCCGGGGGGTCTCGTTCAGCATCGACCGGGGCAAGACCCTGGCGGTCGTCGGCGAGTCCGGATCGGGCAAAAGCGTCGCCACCCAGACCATCACCGGGCTCACCCGCGGCGCCAAGGTCTCCGGTACGGCGTACTTCGACGGCACTGACCTGATCACCGCCGACGCTGCGACGTTGCGCCGGCTCCGGGGCGCGCAGATCGGGATGATCTTCCAGGACCCGCTGTCCAGCCTCCATCCGCACTACCGGATCGGCTGGCAGATCGTCGAGATGATCCGGGCGCATGACCGGCAGATCTCCAAGCGGGCCGCGAGGCGCCGTGCGGCCGACCTGCTGACCCTGGTCGGTATCCCCCGGGCAGCCGACCGGATCGACGACTTCCCGCACCAGTTCTCCGGCGGCATGCGGCAACGCGTGATGATCGCGATGGCGATGGCTCTGGACCCGTCGCTGCTGATCGCGGACGAGCCGACCACAGCCTTGGACGTCACCGTGCAGGCACAGGTGCTCAGCGTGATGCGCACCCTGCAGGAGGAGTTCGGCACCGCGATCATCCTGATCACGCACGACCTCGGCGTGGTGGCCGAGATGTCCGACGAGGTGATCGTGATGTACGCCGGCGCGGTGATGGAACGCGCACCCCGCCGGGAGATCTTCTACCGCAACCATCACCCTTATACAGAAGGGCTGCTGGCCTCGCTCCCGGCCCAGAGCGGCAACCGGCTGACCCCGATCCCCGGCACCCCGCCCAGTCTGATCAACCTGCCGAAGGGTTGCCCGTTCGCGCCGCGCTGCCAGTACGCCTTCGACCGCTGCCGGCAGGAGACCCCGCCCCTCGGCGACGTCTTCGGCGATCCGCGCCACCAGTCCGCCTGCTGGCTGTCCCCGGACGAAGCCGTCCGCCGACGCCAGTACGCCGACCACGCCGCTGCCGAGGTGGCGTCATGACGACCACCGAGCCGTTGCTCCGGGTGGAGAACGTACGCAAGCTCTTCGACGTGCACGGCGGTGGTCTGCTGCGCCGGAACAAGGAGTTCGTGCACGCGGTCGACGGCGTATCCCTCGAGATCAACCGGGGTGAGACGCTCGGCCTGGTGGGCGAGACCGGTTGCGGCAAGTCCACCCTGGCTCGCTGCATCGCGCGGTTGTACGACCTGACCGAGGGCTCGGTCTGGTTCGACGGGACCGACATCAGCCGGTTGTCCCGGCGGGCGATGCGGCCGCTGCGGCGCGAGATCCAGGTGATCTTCCAGGATCCTTATGGCTCGCTGAACCCGCGTCGCCGGGTCGGGTCCATCATCGGTGATCCGTTCGCGATCCACGGCATCGAGTCAGGCGCTGCCCGCAAGGCGAAGGTGCAGGAACTGATGGAACGCGTCGGGCTGAATCCCGAGCATTACAACAGGTTCCCGGCCGAATTCTCCGGCGGCCAGCGGCAACGGATCGGCGTTGCGCGGGCCTTGGCGCTGCGACCGAAGCTGGTGATCTGCGACGAGCCGGTGTCTGCGCTCGACGTCTCGATCCAGGCGCAGATCATCAACCTGCTGGCCGATCTGCAACGCGACTTCGATCTCACCTACCTGTTCATCTCCCACGACCTGTCGGTGGTGCGCCACGTCAGTGACCGGATCGCGGTGATGTACCTGGGCAAGGTCGTGGAGATCTCGCCGACGAACGACCTGTTCGAGCAGACCCGCCATCCCTACACGAGGGCCCTGCTGTCGGCCCTTCCGGTCACCGATCCGGACACCGCTGACAGTCGGGAGCGGATCATCCTGGCGGGAGACATCCCCTCGCCCATGTTCCCGCCCAGCGGCTGCCGCTTCCACACCCGATGCCCGAAAGCCCGAGCCGACTGCGCCGGCAGCGAGCCGGCGGTAGCTCCGGTGCTGGATGACCCGGACGCCCATCGCACCGCCTGCTTCTTCCCCTTGCAGATCGGCGAGGATCTGTCGACCGCCGTACCGGAGATCAACAATGTTGCAGGCTGAGCCGCTGGGGGCCGAGGCGGAGGTGCTGGACGCGCCCGCGATCGAGGGGCGGAGTCCGTTCCTGCTCGCGCTGCGGCGGCTGCGCAGCGATCGGGTGGCGATGATCTCGCTGGTGGTGATCGTCCTGATCGTGCTGATGGCGATCCTCGCGCCGCTGATCGCCTCGATCACCGGACACCCGCCGAACACGCAGTACCGGGACATCGGCCTCACCCCGGACGGGTTGCCCAAGGGTCCGAACGGCACGTTCTGGCTCGGCACCGACGACCTCGGGCGGGATGTGCTGGTCCGGATCGCCTACGGGGCGAGGATCTCGCTGCTCGTCGGCATCGCCGCCACCGCGCTCACTGTCGTGGTCGGTGTCGTGGTCGGCTTGGCGGCGGGCTTCCTCGGCGGCGTGGTCGACACGATTCTGGCCCGGCTGATCGATGTGATCCTCTCGGTACCGTTCCTGCTGGTCGCCATCGCCCTGGTCTCCGTGACCGGACCGAGCCTGAGCATCACCGTGCTGGTGATCGGTTTCTTCAGTTGGGCCTCGGTGGCGCGCATCGTGCGCGGTCAGGTGCTCTCGCTACGGGAGCGGGAGTTCGTCGAGGCGGCCCGGTCGCTCGGCGCCGGGAACACCCGGATCATGTTCGTCGACATCCTGCCGAACGTGCTGGCCCCGGTGATTGTCTACACCACGCTGCTGGTCCCGGTCGTCATCGTGACCCAGGCGACCCTGTCCTTCCTCGGGCTCGGGCTACCGCCACCCACCCCCGACTGGGGCGGGATGATCAACGAGTCGCAGAACTACTACACGACGGCCTGGTGGTTCATCCTCTTCCCGGGTCTCGCCCTGCTGATCACCACGCTGGCCTTCAACCTGTTCGGCGACGGCGTCCGGGATGCCTTCGACCCGCGTGGCGACCGGCTCCGGAACTGAGAGGACAACGCCCGTGCTGTATTTCCTGGTCCGTCGCCTCGGCCACGGCATCCTGGTGCTCTGGCTGATCACCGTCGCGACGTTCGCCCTGTTCTTCGTTGCTCCGAGCAACGTCGCTCAATCGCTTGCCGGCCGCCAGGCCACGCCGGACACCATTGCCCTGATCAAGCATCGCCTCGGGCTGGATCTGCCGATCTGGAAGCAGTACCTGAACTTCGTCGGGAACGCTCTCCACGGCAACCTCGGCTACGACTACTATCACCAGGTCCCGGTCACCCAGATCATCGGCCAGGCCCTGCCGATCACGGTGTCGCTCGCGCTCGGCGCTGCGGTGATCTGGATGTTGCTCGGCGTCGTCAACGGCGTCATCTCGGCCATCCACCCGCGTTCGTTCGCCGATCGCAGTCTCACCTTGTTCTCGCTCTTCTTCTACTCGTTCCCCTCGTTCCTGCTCGGTCTGTTGTTGCTCTACTTCCTGTACTTCCGGCTCACGCTCGCCGGCTACAAATGGTTCCCTGCCGGCGGTTACACCGGGATCACCCAGGGACTCGGAAGTTGGATCCAGCACCTGATCTTGCCGTGGCTGGCACTGGCCCTGTTGCTCGCCGCGACGTACACGAGGTTGACGCGGGGCTCGATGCTCGACGTCCTCGGTGAGGACTACATCCGCACCGCGAGGTCGAAGGGCATCCGGGAGAGCCGAGTGATCGTCGTGCACGGCCTGCGTAGCGCGCTCACCCCGGTGGTGACCCAGTTCGGCATCGACCTCGGGCAACTCATCGGCGGAGTCGTCGTGATCGAGACCGTGTTCAGCCTGCCGGGTCTGGGGCAGACCGCGATCGTTGCCATCAACCAACAGGACCTGCCCGTCATCATCGGCACCGTGCTCTTCGCGTCGGCCGCGGTCGTCGTCGCCAACATCTTCGTCGACGTCCTGTACGCCGTCCTCGACCCCCGGGTCCGCCTGCACTGACCGGCCCCGGCAAAACCAGCCGTGCACAAAGCGACCCAGGGTCCTCGGACAGGGCGACGAGGCGCCCGCCCTGCAGTCCCAGCCGCCCGGAACTTCCACCTTTGTGCACGGCTCGGTCGCCCAGCCGCCAGGCTGCTGGCTGAGCGGTGCACAAGGTCAAGCGACGACGTCAGCCTTGTGCACCGCCCAGCCATTCCGGCCCGGCGCGAGCGGCTGAGCGGTGCACAAAGTGCAACCAGGCAATTCGTCGTCTCTGATGCAGTTGGCGGGGAGGATGTACGCCGCTCGCCCCGGCCCGAGTTCCACAACCTCTGTGCACGGCTCAACCATTTCTGGCGCTGACCACGACTGGCACGTGCACAAAGTTGCCAGGGTCTCGCGCCGGATAGGCTCCAGGCGTGACGATCGCTGTGTACGGCGCGGGCGGGATCGGCTGCTACGTCGGCGGGAGGCTTGCCGCTACCGGAACCCCGGTGACTCTCATCGGCAGGCAGCGACTGGCTGGGGAGATCGCGGAGCACGGCCTACACCTGACCGACTACCTCGGGGCCGACCTCCGGGTGTCACCGAGTGAGGTGCGGTACGAGACCACGCCGGCCGGTGCTGCGGATGCAGACCTGGTGCTGGTGACGGTCAAGTCCGCTGCCACCGCAACGGCCGCGGAGGAGCTTGCGGCTGTATTGAAGCCGAATGCCGTCGTGGTGAGCTTCCAAAACGGCCTGCACAACGGCGCCGTACTACGGGAGCGGTTGAAGGACCAGGCGATCGTGACCGGGATGGTGCCGTTCAACGTGCTCAACCGCGGCAATGGCGCATTCCACCAGGGCACCGAAGGCGGCCTCGACACTGAGAGGCACCCGGGCCTGGAGGCCTACGCGGATGCTTTCGAACGGGCCAGGCTGCCGCTGACCCAGCATGCCGAGATCCTCTCCGTGCAATGGGCGAAGCTACTGCTGAACCTGAACAATCCGATCAACGCGCTCTCCGATCTACCGCTGCGGGACGAACTGGCCCAGCGCGCCTACCGGAAGTGCCTGGCCGCGGCGCAGACCGAGGCGCTGGAACTGCTGACAGCAGCGGGTATGGCCCCTGCCCGGCTGATGGCGATCCCGCCGCACCGGCTACCCGGTCTGCTGCGGCTGCCGGACTTCATCTTCCGCCGGCTGGCGAGCAAGATGCTGGCGATCGACCCGCTGGCGCGGACCTCCATGTGGGAAGACCTGCAGGCAGGACGGCGTACCGAGATGGACTATCTGAACGGTGAGGTGGTCCAACTTGCCGAGTCCCTCGGGCGCACCGCTCCGGTCAACCAACGCCTGGTCGAACTGATCCGCCAAGCCGAGTCCGGCGAACGCCGCGCATGGTCCGGCCCCGAACTGCTCGCCACCCTCAGCTGAGCTGCGCGGCGGGCGGGAGTTCGTCGGCGTCGGCGATCGGCCATGCCGTGGGATGCGGGCCGAACTGATTCAGTTGAGCCACCTGTAGGGAGCACCATGGCGAGACCGGCAGTCGCCCGGTGAGGACGTCGCCTGCGAAGGTTGACCAATCGGCCCAGCGGGTCTCGACGACCTCCGCCGGATCCGGTGTCGGTTCACTTGAGCAGTGCACCCGGAAGACCGGGCAGAGTTCGTTCTCAACCATCCCGTCGGCCATCGCCGCGCGGTAGCGGAACGTCGGCAGAACCAGGTCGACCGCCGAGGGCACCAATCCAAGCTCGGCGGCCAGCCGGCGTCGTACGGCGTCCGTCAGGGACTCGCCCGGCGACGGGTGCCCGCAGCAACTGTTCGTCCAGACACCCGGCCAGGTAGGTTTGCCGAGCGCCCGCCGGGTCAGCAGGATCCTGCCCCGCTCGTCGAACACGTAGCTGGAGAACGCCAGATGCAGCGGCGTCGCCGCATGGTGAACCGTTGCCTTGTCCTCGGACCCGATCGCCCGGCCCAGCTCATCGAGTAGAACCACGGTCTCCATGGCTGCTAGCTTAGGTCTACGCCCGCGCAGTCATCGACCGACTGCGGCGTACCACCGACACCATCGTCGGCGAGGCCGACCTGCTCGACCGGCTGCGGTCGGGCCGTCCACTCCGGATCAAGTACGGCGTCGATTGCACCGCACCAGACCTGCATCTCGGCCACGCGGTGAACCTCTGGATGATGCGATACCTGCAGGACCTCGGCCACCGGGTCGTCTTCCTCCTCGGCGATCTGACTACCCGGATCGGCGATCCCACCGGCCGGACCGAGACCAGGCCGGTGCTCACCCCGGCCGAGATCGACGCGAACGCTGCCTCGTTCCTCGCCCAGGTTTCACTGGTACTGCGCACCGATCCGGAGGTTTTCGAGGTACGCCGGAACTCCGAATGGTTCAACTCGATGGACATCGCAACCCTGCTGCAGTTGTTCAGCCAGGTGACCCAGGCCCAACTGATGGCGCGTGACATGTTCCGCGCACGCGTCGCCGCCGGTCGCGAGATCGGCCTGCACGAACTCACCTACCCCGTTCTGCAGGGATACGACAGCTTCGCGACGGACAGCGACCTGACCATCGTCGGCTCGGACCAACTCTTCAACGAACAGATGGGCCGGCACTTCCAGCAGCGGCTGGGAGCGGCTCCGCAGGTCGTCGTCACCACAACAATCACACCAGGGACAGACGGCGGCCCCAAGCAGTCGAAGTCGCTCAACAACTACATCGGCCTCACGGACAGCCCGAAGGACAAGTTCGGCAAGCTGATGAGCCTGCCCGACGAGCTGGTCCAGCAGTACACCCTCGTCTACACCGACTTGCCTTTGCAGACACTGGAAGAGCTCGGGGACCAAGCGGTCGCAGGCGGTCGAGCGGCGCGCGACGCCAAGCTGAGACTGGCCGAGAGCGTCGTCACCAGGTACCACGGCGCGGAAGCCGCAGCGGCGGAGCGGGTGAACTTCACCAGCATGTTCTCCGATCGGAACCAGCCCGGCGACATTGCCGAGCTTGTCGTGGCACAGCGGCGGCTGACTGTCCTCGAGTTGCTCGGTGCAGCAAGGCCCGGGGACAGCAATTCCGAACTCCGGCGGCTGATCAAACAAGGCGCGGTCGCTCTGGATGGCGAGAAGGCGACCGACCCTGAGCAGACGGTCGACCTGCACGACCGCGAGAGCGTCGTACTGCGGTCAGGGCGCCGCGCGTGGCACCGGATCAGCACGGCGCGGTGACACACTGTGCGCATAACGGCGCATAATGGCGCATCACCTGCGCAGAAACACCCCGCCGGAAGGACCGTCGATGGACGCGAGAATCCTGCCCCAACTCTCGGTACGGCGGGGCCGGGCGGCGGTGGAGTTCTACCAGGACGCGTTCGGCGCCACCGAGGTCTACCGGGTCGGTGGCACCGACGACAGTCCGGGACTGGTCTCGCAACTCACCATCGGCGAAGCGTCGTTCTGGGTCTCAGACGAGTCGCCCAGCCACGGCAACTTCAGCCCGGAGTCACTCAACGGTGGCACGGTCCGGATGCTGCTGATCGTCGACGACCCGGACGCGGCGATCGCCCGAGCCGTCGAGGCCGGTGCGACCGAGGTGTACCCGGCCGCCGACGAGCACGGCTGGCGGCTTGGACGCGTGCTGGATCCGTTCGGCCACCACTGGGAGATCGGCAAACCGCTTGGCCCTTGGCCACCCGAGCACTAGAGACGGGCAACTTCCCGTGTTGCAGTCGTTGCTGCCGACTGCATGAAGTGCGGCCTCGGCGGGTACCAGAGGTGGTGCTCCCGACCGGCTCGCTCGCACGGCCCCGGTCGGGAGCGCCAAGACGGAGGTGGGGTCGTGGTGCACGATGCGGAGGGACGCAGCGCGCTAACCCTGCGTATGGTGCTCGCCAGTTTCGGGCTGGTGGTGTGTGCGGGTGCGGCGGTTCTCTTCTTCCTGCTCGAGATTCCGATCATCTTCACGGCCATGCTGGCGCTGCTTGCCGTCATCGCCGCGGTCGACCTCGTCATCGTCGGCCTGCGCAAATATCACGGTGAGCCCGGCTGAGCGCTCGCCGGTCCGATCATCCGGATCGAATCAACGGATGCTTGGAACACGGCAACTTGTGGTTGCGCAGCCCCCTGATGCCGCGTAGTCCGCGGGTGCGCGCGCCTTCGACACGCGATAAGTCAGAAGGAGTCAGCGCCGGTTGCCGAGGGCGGCTACGTACTCGGTGCCGGTGGAGATAGTGCCGAACTTCGGAAAGATGTAGTCGACCGCGAAGTCGTGGGCGTGGCCGTGCAGGCCGGTCATCGCGTCGGCCACGTAGACGACCTTGTAGCCGTGCTCATCCGCCGCCCGACCCGTCGACTCGACGCCGAAGTTGGTAGCTATCCCGCCCAGCACGACGGTGTCGACGTCACGCGAGCGCAGCACCTCGTCCAGGCGGGTGTTGTGGAAGGCACCAACAGTCTGCTTGACGATCTCCACGTCCCCGGGCTGCGGGTCGAGATCCGGCGCCAGCTCACTGCCCTCGGGCTGTACGCCGAGGCCTGGCCGCTCGACGCGGACGTGCACCACCAGACCTCCGGCGGCCCGAGTCGCCTTGGCGAGAGCGACGCACCGCTCCAACACCTCCTGGCCGGTCAGCGGTGCCGTCGGCAGGGCAATGACGCGCGGCATCAGGTCGATCAGGACCAGGGCCGTACGGCGCGGCTCCAGGACAAGCGTGGTCACATCCACAGACAATAATTCAGGCCTGGAGCCAGCACATCGGCAAGGGCAAGATCGCTCTGGGATCAGTCGGCCCGTCCGGCAGTTGGCACCCGATAGGCCGTTCTGTCGCCAGTCGCGACAGACTGGTAGGGCCTTCCGACGTCCAGCACTCACCTGCAGGAGATCCCATGAGTTCTGCTCCAGCCCAGATCGCCGTCACCGGACTCGCTGTGATGGGTCGCAACCTGGCCCGGAACCTGGCGCGCAACGGGTTCCGCGTCGCCGTTCACAACCGCACGAAGGCCAGGACGGACGCACTGGTCAAGGAGTTCGGCGACGAGGGTGAGTTCGTGCCCGCGGCCGACCTGCCCGCGCTGGTCTCTTCGCTGGAGCAGCCGCGCAAGATCATCATCATGGTCCAGGCCGGCGCACCCACCGACGCCGTCATCGACGAACTGGTGCCGTTGCTGGACGAGGGCGACATCGTGGTCGACGCCGGCAACGCGCACTTCGCCGACACCCGCCGGCGCGAGAACGCCTTGAAGGAGCACGGCCTGCACTTCGTCGGCACCGGCGTCTCCGGCGGCGAGGAGGGTGCACTGAACGGGCCGAGCATCATGCCCGGCGGCTCCCCCCAGTCGTACGCCGCGCTTGAGCCGATGCTCACCAAGATCGCCGCGCACGTGAACGGCGAGTCGTGCTGCGTGCACGTCGGCCCCGACGGCGCCGGACACTTCGTGAAGATGCTGCACAACGGCATCGAGTACGCCGACATGCAACTGATCGCCGAGGCCTACGACCTGCTCCGGCACGTGCTCGGCCTGAGCCCGGCCGAACTGGCCGACGTCTTCCGCGAGTGGAACACCGGCGACCTCGAGTCGTTCCTGATCGAGATCACCGCGGAAGTGCTCAGCCAGGTCGACGAGTCCACCGGCGGCCCGTTCATCGACGTCGTACTCGACCAGGCCGAGCAGAAGGGCACCGGCCGCTGGACCGTGCAGGTCGCACTCGACCTCGGCATCCCCGTCAGCGGCATGGCCGAGGCCGTCTTCGCCCGCTCGCTTTCCGGAGACGTCGTACGCCGGAAGGCCGCGGCCGGGGTCCTTCCGGGGCCCTCGGACCCGAAGGTGGAGGTGGACCGGGACGCGTTCATCGAGGACGTCCGGCACGCGCTGTACTCGTCCAAGCTGGTCGCCTACGCGCAGGGGTTCGACGCGATCCGCGCCGCCAGCGACCAGTACGACTGGAACATCGACCTGGGCGCCATGGCATCGATCTGGCGCGCCGGCTGCATCATCCGGGCCCGGTTCCTGGACCGGATCAAGGAGGCGTACGAGCGCGACGCCGACCTGCCGTCGCTGCTGGTGGACGACTACTTCAAGGAAGCCGTGGCCGGCGGTCAGGACGCCTGGCGCCGGGTGGTCGCGACCGCCGCGACCGTCGGGGTGCCTGCGCCGGGCTTCGCTGCGGCACTCGCGTACTACGACGGGCTGCGGGCCGAACGGCTGCCGGCAGCGCTGATCCAGGGGCTGCGCGATCTCTTCGGGGCGCACACCTACCACCGGGTCGACCGCGAGGGCACCTTCCACCTGGACTGGTCGGGCGATCGGACCGAGAGCGCTCAGTAGTACTTTTCCGCAGCCGACCGCTGGCGGCGGCACGCTCGGGATTGGCACTGAGGTCGAACATGTGTTCCAATAGACTCTCAGCGCCAGCCCGCTCCGGCGGGGACATGTCACCCAGGGAGATCGCCGCAACGATGACTGTAGACACCTTGACAGTAGAACCGCAGACCGACGTCGCCGACACTCCCGACGAGGCTGCTGCTGTGACCTCTGCCGCGGCTGTTTCGGTGGACGAGCCGGCCGCCGAGGAGAAGCCGAAGCGTGGGCGTCCGAAGGCCGCCGTCGCGAAGAAGACCAAGACGATCGAGCTCACCCTGACCGTCACCGGAACGGCTGACGGTGAGTGGCACGCCGAGCTGAAGCAGGGCAGCAGCTGGATCGCCCGTGGCGTTCCGGTCGCGGCCGCGGCCGTCTCGCGTGCGGCCAAGGAACTGCACGAGGACCTGTCCGTGCCGATCGACGAGGTGATCGATGCGGCCCGCGAGCAGCAGGCCGCGAAGGTCGCCGCCCTCGAGGCCGAACTCGAGGCTGCCCGCAAGGCTCTGGCCGAGCTGGCGGACTGATCTTCCGGGTGCCCTTCCGCCAGGCGTCCGGCGTGAGGGGCACCCGGAGACCACCGTGATGCGTGCCGGGCCGGTCCTTGTGGTTCGATTTGGCCAGACAAACCACTAGTGGACCTCCCTCACGGGACACTAGATGTGACCGATCCGGCACGCCGCGTTCGTAGGCAGGCCGGTTCCGCGCGTCGTACCGTAGGTCCCTGGGCCGGTCAGATCGGGCCCTGACCGCTCCGCACTAGAAGGGGTCAGATGAGCACGTTCGAAGACCTGGGATCGCTGCTGATGGTCCGCGGTGCGGATGAACTCGACCACGCCGGCGGGACGCTGTACGTCCACCTGCACCGGGTCGCCAAGCGGCTGACCACCCTCGGAGCCTCAGACCGGCTCGTGGTCGTGGGCCTCGCGCATGCGGCGTACGGCACCGATGGTTTCCCGGCTCACCTGTTCGACTGGCAGACCGAACGCCCGGTGCTCGAAGCCGTGATCGGACCCGAGGCCGAGCAGCAGGTGTACCGCTACGGATCCTGCGACCGGGAGTCCACCTGGCGGGACCTGGCCGAGCACCGCACGGTCACGGACCGGTTCACCGGGACCTCCGAGGAACTCGGTACCGAGGACCTTCGCGACTTCGTCGACCTGACCATCGTGAACGAACTGGACGTCCTCGACCACGCACCCCGACTCGAGCCGAAGCTCAAGCCCTATCTGCAGGACCTGGTCCCCCGCTGGCAGTCCCTGGCCTCACCACCCGTCCTAGCCGAGGCTCACCGAGTCCTCCAACTCTGACCCGGCCCATCGGCGTACAACGCTGGAAAACGCCCTACCAACGACGGATGATCTGACCATGGCCCGTTACGAAGTCATCGCCCGCGCCCAGGTCGACCGGCGCTTGTCCACCACCGAGTACATCGACATGGCTGTGCTGGCGCACCTCCTGGACAAGGGGATGAGCTTCCAGCGGATCGAGAACCTCCCGGACGACCAGATCGCCGTCGTTCTGCAGCACAAGTCCAGGCCCCGCAAGCAAGATGCGGCGCACCACAAGGCCCATCGCAGCCTGGCGATGCTCGGCATCCCGGCTGCAGACGTTCGGCAGATCGACCTGCACCGGCTGTCCCGCAAGGGCCGCACGCTGGTTCGATCGTGGGTCGGCCCGGGTGGACCCGCCGGACCGGGGCCCGCCGGCGTCCGCGAACCGCGCAAGCCGCTCCCCAACCCGCCTCACCTGAAGGCCGCACTCGACCTTCCAGCAGACTGACCACACCAGTCGCCGCCAGGCTGCTGCAAGCTAGACGTCCACCGAGTCGTGGACTGATGCCGAGGGCAATCGCTTACCAACGACACTGATCCAACGACTCGTACATCTGCCCACCGAAGCCGTACTGCGGGGCTGTGCATAAGTGCTGATGGCGCGCGTGGATCTGGGCGATGGTGGTGGGGTGCAGAAGGAGGGGTTCGACCGGCTCCTGTTCACCGTTTGCCGAGAGGCGAGCACTCAGTCGTGGATCGGCGTACTCGACAACCGATTCCGAGCACCCGGATCCACGACTCGGCTCACGGTGAGGCGGGTTACGGGGTGAAAACCTCGAAGAAGGCGGCGTAGGTGGTGCCGAGGCGGGTGCCGGTGGCGCGGGAGATGCCTTCGAGGAACTCGGCCGGGTCGAAGTGCTCCCAGCCGAGACCGTCGATGTAGGCCTTGTGCGCCTTCAGCGACTGGACGCCGAGGTCGAACGTGTCGGTGGTATCCACCGCGTGGCGACCTTGCGGTGAACCACTGGCCCAGACCTCACGGACGCCGTTCCAGCGGTCGCCTGCCTCGGGGAAGATCCAGCGGTTGGCGGCGTCGCGAACCGCGTCCAGGGTGGCCCGGCCGGTGCTGATGTGGTCGGCCTGGTTCAGCAGCGTGGCGCCGTCCCAGGTGTCGCGGAAGTTGTTGGTGATGACAACTTCCGGGCGATACCGGCGAACCGCCCGGGCGATCTCGCGACGCAGCCCAACGCCGTACTCGAGGGTGCCGTCGGGTTGACCGAGGAACTCGACCACGTCGACGCCGACGATGCGGGCGGACTCTATCTGCTCGGCCTCACGCAGCGGGCCGCACTCTGCCGGAGCGATGCCGTCG
>JAWWOY010000211.1:0-4029 GCA_033851195.1 Kribbellaceae bacterium
TCGTGCCCATGCGCGGTCAGCACACGGCTCAATCCGGTCAGCACCCTGGAACTACCGGACACATCGGTGTCCGCGAGCTCTGCGGAGGTGCCGGTGGCCTCGATCCGGAAGGCCTTCAGCTGGCCGGAGCCCTTCTTGGGCAGCAGCCCCAGGCCGTTCGGAACCAGCCGCTCGGATCCGTCCGACGGCTGGTTCACCACCTCTGGCGTGGCCTCGCCCGGCGACCGGGATAACATCGTCGAGGAACCGCCGCCGTCCAGGTTGAGTACGTCGTCGGCGCCGAGGTCGACCATCAGTTGGCCCATCTCGCGGAGCGTCAGGCCGCGCGAGCCGGTCGCCCGCCCGTCGACGGTGAGCAGCACCATCCGGCGGCCGTCGTCGGTGAACCCGACCGCGGTCCGCGGCGCGAGATCCGTGTCGGCGACATCGAGGACTTTGCCGTCGCGGGCCAGCTGGACATTGCCGCTGATGCCGACGGCAACATCGGCCGCGTCGGCGCGCGGGCCGTACTTCACGTCGACCTTCTCGCCCGGTTCGAACGCGGTCAAAGCGGTGGCGCCGGCTTCGCGACCGATCAGAGCCAGCTCGCCTGCGGCCAGCGGCGTCGTACCGGGGGTGGCGGCGGAGGAGACGACCATCCCGTCGCGGAGGATCACCTCGCGGACGGTAGGCAGCCCGTCGACTGTGCGGGTCCGGGCGGCCGCGCCCCACTGCGGGGTGTAGAGGCCGATGCCGCCCGCGTTGACCTCGGGCGAGTTCAGGTTGGTGAGATCCACCTTGGTCGCGTCGTCGTCGGTCGCCGTACCGGCCAGGAAGACCTGGGCGATCCTGCCCAGGCCGAACTTGTCGATCACCGCGGTGTCGTTGTGACCTGCGGCGGGGCCGTTGACGAGCTGCCCGGCACCGCCGTCGGCGTCCCGCTCGATACCGATACCAAGTGGCGCGCTGGTGTCGTTGATGTCGAAGAAGTCGCCGTTCACGCCGGCGATCGCTCCTTTGCGAGCGACCTGCTGGCTGATCGGCTCGTGGCCCGACACCGTGCCGGAGCTCAGGTAGTCGACGCTCACGCCGCCGGCGTCCAGATTGGAGTCCAGGATGTCGCCGCGGAGCCAGCCGCGCGCATCGAGCCGCTCGAAGCTGGTGTAGTTCACTCCTGGCGCGACCGGGCTGTCCTGCCGCTGGGTGACGATTCCCTGGCCGGGCGGCGCGATGGCGACATCCGGGATGTCCGAGGCCGCGGAGGACGCGCGCTGGGCCTCGATGGGCTGCCAGCGTGACGCCGGCTCCGGCACGCGCTGGGCAGCCGCCGGGTTCAGTGTGACCGTGGCCAGCAGACCGCCGGCCACCAGGCTCAGCGTCGTCGTACGAACTTTAGAACTGCGGGGCGGGACAGGCGTGGACACGGGGCCTCCTGGACTGGGCGGACGCGGCCATCCGACGCCGTGCGGCCTACAGCCACTTGAGGCCCAGGTGTACGCCGGTCAACCGACCGGTGGCAAAGTAACGCGTCCGACCCACTCTCCGGAAGGTATCTTTTGGAGCTGAGGCTCGAAACCGCGGTTCAGTCGAGGCTGACGGGACGCCCGGCGGCCTGCCAGGCGAACATGCCGCCGTCCAGGTTCACCGCGTCGCGGCCTTCCGTACCGAGGAACTGCGTGGCCATTCCGGACCGGCCGCCGACCGCGCAGACGCAGAGCACCTTGCGGCCGTCCGGTACCTCGGCCACCCGGGCCTGCAACTCACCAAGCGGGATGTGCTGGGCACCGTCGATGTGGCCGCGCGCCCACTCGTCCGGCTCGCGGACGTCCAGGACGTGCACCTCGGCGAGCAGATCGTCGCTGACGTCGGCGACGGTGATGGCTGGGATCTCGGGGGTCTGGAACATGCTCCGATCATCCCAGCCGTCCCGGCCCGGCCAAAGCGCGGATCCGCAGTCGCCGCGCTTGCGGTGAACATTCACCTGTGATGGCCGTTGAATGGTTGATTTCTGCCGAGCGAGCGCATCTAATCTACTTAGCGTCATCAGCTGGGTGTCGAGTGTGATCGTGAGGCGAACTCCCTCGGCGCCGGCAGCCGACGCGTCGTACCCCTGTGCATGACTCTTTCCCGCCCGAGTTACGAGGAGTCACCCCGATGCGCACTTCCTTCCTGGCCGGAAAACAGACGATCCGGCTGGCCCTGGCCGGCGTCCTCCTTGCCGTCGGCGCCGTTCCCGCGGTCGCGGCTCCACCGGCGACCTCCTCCCTCACCTCCTCTCTCACCTCCTCCCTCATCATGACGATCAAGGCGCCCGCGTTGCCTCGGTCGGCGGCGCCGAGCGGCGCTGTGGATGCCACCGGCTACTGGACCGCGGAGAAGATGCAGAACGCCATCCCCGCTGATCTATCGGCAGTGCCTGGCAGCTCGAAGCAGACTGCCCAGCCCGGTTCGTCGGGGATCGCATCCAGACCGGTCGCGCCGAAAACTCAACCCGGCCGGACGACTGTGCTCAACGACGTCGTACCGACGACCGCCGGGAAGTTGTTCTTCACCGACAACGGCCTGAACTACGTGTGCTCGGCCTCGACGATCAACAACAACTACAAGAACCTGATCATCACCGCCGGCCACTGCGTGCACAGCGGACAGGGCGGCGCCTGGCATTCGAACATCGTGTTCGCACCGGCCTATTACAACGGCGCCTCCGGCTCCGGGCTTTGGAACTGGACCGGCGCCAGGGCCTTCAACTCGTGGATCAACAGCAGCGACTTCACCCACGACCAGGCCTTCGTCACACTTGGCCAGCGCAATGGCCGGAACCTGATCGACGCGGTCGGCGGGAACGGCCTGGTCTGGGGCAACAGTCCGGACCAGCCCAACACCCGGATCTGGGGCTGGCCGGCCGAGCCGCCGTACAACGGCCAGGTGCCCTATTACTGCGACGGCGCCACCTACCGCTGGAACGGCAGCAGCGACGCTGCCCTCGGCTGCACCATGAACGGCGGCGCGAGCGGTGGACCGTGGCTCAAGGACCGGATCGACCAGAACCTCGGCTATGTGTTCGCGGTGACGTCTCGCCGGACCACTAGCGGGCCGGCCCTTCTCCTGTCCACACCGAACACCGCCGACGTGAAGACGATGTTCGACCAGATGACGTGACCCGCGGGCTACTTCAGTAGCTTGGACAGGCGGCGGTCGGCCAACGGCTTGCCGCCTGTCTGGCAGGTCGGGCAGTACTGCAGGGAGGAGTCGGCAAAGCTCACCTCGCGGACGATATCGCCGCACACCGGACACTCCTCGCCCTTGCGGCCGTGCACCCGCAGGCCACTCTTCTTCTCGGACTTGAGGTCCTGCGCCGCCAGCCCGGCCGACCGGACCACCGCATCGCGCAGGGTCGTCTGCATCGCGTCGTACAACTGTTTGAGCTCATCGGTCGTCAAGTTGGACGCCGGCTTGAACGGGCTCATCTTCGCCACGTGCAGGATCTCGTCGGAGTAGGCGTTGCCGATACCGGCGATGATCGACTGGTTCCGCAACACGCCCTTGAGCTGGACCCGGCCCGCCTTCTTCAGGATCTCGCCGAACTCGTCCATGGACAGCGTGAACGGATCCGGCCCGAGCCGGGCGATACCGGGCACCTCGGCCAGGTCGCGGACTACGTACACCGCGAGCTTCTTCTGGGTGCCGGCCTCGGTCAGGTCGAAACCGGAATCGTCGTCCAGCACCACCCGGCAGGCGATCGGGCCCTTGCCGGGCTTGAGCAACGTCTTCGGCTGCTCCTCCCGCCAGCGCAGCCAGCCCGCCCGGGCCAAATGCACCACCAGGTGGATGCCTTGGGCAGAGATGTCCAGGAACTTGCCGTGCCGCTGCACGTCGTCGATCAGCAGGCCCACCAGCGAGGAGATCGGTGGGTCGTAGGTCTTCAGCGCACTGATCGCGGTGATGTCGGCACGCACGATCGCCCGCTCGACGGCACGCTCCCGCAGGAACGCCGCGAGCGACTCAACCTCCGGCAACTCGGGCACCCACCCATTGTGCCCGTATTCCGGG
>JAWWOY010000239.1:0-4145 GCA_033851195.1 Kribbellaceae bacterium
GCGTTCATCCGGCCGGGCGGCGTCGCCCAGGACCTGCCGCCGGGTGCGCTGGACAAGATCCGGGACTACATCACCTGGATGAACAAGCACCTGCCCGAGTACGCCGAACTGTGCAACGCGAACCCGATCTTCAAGCACCGGCTGGAGAAGGTCGGCTACCTGGACCTGACCGGGTGCATGGCGCTCGGCATCTCCGGGCCGCCGCTGCGGGCGACCGGGTACGGCCTGGACCTGCGCAAGACCCAGCCGTACTGCGGCTACGAAACGTACGACTTCGACGTGCCGACCTGGGACACGGCGGACTCCTACGGCCGATTCCGGATCCGGCTGCAAGAGATGCACGAGAGCCTGAAGATCGTCGAGCAGTGCGCTGACCGCCTCGCCAAGCTGGAGGGTGAGCCGGTGATGGTGGACGACAAGAAGATCGGCTGGCCCAGCCAACTGGCTGTCGGCAACGACGGGATGGGCAACTCGCTCGACCACATCAAGCACATCATGGGCGAGTCGATGGAAGCCCTGATCCATCACTTCAAGCTGGTCACCGAGGGCTTCCGGGTGCCGGCCGGCCAGGCCTATGTGGCGATCGAGTCGCCGCGCGGCGAACTCGGCTGCCACATCGTGTCCGACGGCGGCACCAAGCCGTACCGGGCGCATTTCCGTGACCCGTCCTTCTGCAACCTGCAGGCGATGCCGATCCTGTGCGAGGGCGCGCAGGTGGCCGACGTGATCGTCGCCGTCGCCAGCCTTGACCCGGTGATGGGTGGAGTGGACCGATAAATGGCAGACGCAACTGTTCCCTACAGCACGGGCGACTCGAAGATCGGCGACACCACGATCGCCGAGTTGCGCGAGCTGGCCGGCCGGTACCCGGAGGCCCGCTCGGCGCTGCTGCCGATGCTGCATCTGGTGCAGTCGGTGGAGGGCCGGGTGACGCCGGAGGGCATCGAGGCCTGCGCCGACGTGCTGGGACTGACCGGTGCCGAGGTCTCTGCGGTCGCGACCTTCTACACGATGTACAAGCGCCGCCCGGTCGGTGAGTACCACGTCGGCGTCTGCACCAACACGCTCTGCGCGATCATGGGCGGCGACCTGATCTTCGAACGGCTCAGGAGCCACCTCGAGGTAGGCAACGACGAGACCACCGAGGACGGCAAGATCACCCTCGAGCACCTCGAGTGCAACGCCGCCTGCGACTACGCGCCGGTGATGATGGTGAACTGGGAATTCTTCGACGACATGACCCCGGAGTCGGCCGCCCGACTGGTGGACGACCTGCGGTCCGGTGCCGAGGTGAAGTCGCCGCGCGGTGCGACGGTCTGCACCTGGAAGGAAGCCGAGCGGGTGCTGGCCGGCTTCCCGGACGGCCGCGCCGACGAGGGCCCGACCGGCGGCAAGGCCACCCTGGCCGGACTGCGGCTGGCCCGCGAACGCAACTGGACCGCACCTCCCTCAAGCCACGGCGGTGCGCCGCCTCCGCTGGACGCAGCTCCCGGGCCGCGGCCGGAGGACCAGCCTGGCAGGGAGTCCCAATCGGTCCGCACCGAAGACTCGCGGAAGGAGGACTGATCACTGTGCTTACTCCAGTGCTATCCAACAACTGGGACCAGATCCGCTCCTGGCAGCTGTCGTCGTACGAGCGGTCCGGCGGGTACAGCGCGTTGAGGACCGCGCTGGGGATGCAGCCGGCCGACGTGGTCACCGCCGTGAAGGACTCGGGCCTGCGCGGCCGTGGCGGTGCGGGCTTCCCGACGGGGATGAAATGGTCCTTTATTCCTCAGGACAACCCGAAGCCGAAGTACCTCGTGGTGAACGCGGACGAGTCCGAGCCGGGCACCTGCAAGGACATCCCGCTGATGCTCGCCTCGCCGCACACTCTGGTCGAGGGCGTCATCATCTCGGCGTACGCGATCCGGGCCAGTACGGCGTTCATCTACGTCCGCGGCGAGGTGCTGCACGTGGTCCGGCGGCTGCAGCAGGCGGTCGAGGAGGCGAAGCTGGCCGGCTACATCGGCACGAACATCCTCAACACCGGCTACGACCTGGACGTGATCGTGCACGCCGGCGCCGGAGCCTACATCTGCGGTGAGGAGACGGCACTGCTCGACTCGCTGGAGGGGCGTCGCGGTCAACCACGGCTGCGGCCGCCGTTCCCCGCGGTGGCCGGTCTGTACGGCTGTCCCACCGTCATCAACAACGTCGAGTCGATCGCCTCGGTTCCGGCGATCATCAAGAACGGCGCGGACTGGTTCGCCTCGATGGGCACCGAGAAGTCCAAGGGCCCGACGATCTACTCGCTGTCCGGGCACGTCACTCGGCCAGGACAGTACGAGGCACCGATGGGCATCACCCTGCGGCAACTGCTGGAGTTGGCGGGCGGGGTCCGGGAGGGCCACGAGCTGAAGTTCTGGACCCCGGGCGGATCGTCGACGCCGATTCTGACCGCCGACCATCTGGACGTCCCGCTGGACTACGAGGGTGTCTCCGCGGCCGGCTCGCTGCTCGGCACCAAGGCGCTGCAGATCTTCGACGAGACCACCTGTGTGGTCCGGGCGACGCTGCGCTGGACCGAGTTCTACAAGCACGAGTCCTGCGGCAAGTGCACCCCCTGCCGCGAGGGCACCTGGTGGCTGGTCCAGATCCTGGAGCGGCTGGAGGCCGGCAAGGGCACCGAGGCCGACCTCGAGACGCTGCTGGACCTGTGCGACAACATCTTCGGCCGGTCCTTCTGCGCCCTGGCAGACGGTGCCACCGCGCCGATCACCAGCTCGATCCAGCACTTCAAGGACGAGTACCTGGCTCACTTCACCAACGGCGGCTGCCCGTTCGACCGGACGGCATCGACCGTGTTCGCGACTGCTGGAGTTGTTACGGCATGACCACTGTTAGCAACACTGCGAATCCACCGGCCGGTGGCTCCGACGTCCAGCGCGTGGATCTGGTCACGGTGACCATCGACGACATCGAGGTCAAGGTCGAAAAGAACACGCTGGCGATCCGGGCGGCGGAGCAGATCGGGATCCAGGTCCCGCGGTTCTGCGACCACCCGTTGCTGGACCCGGTGGCCGCTTGCCGCCAGTGCCTGATCGAGGTGGTGGATGCCGGCAACGGGCGCGGGATGCCGAAGCCGCAGACTGCCTGCTCGCTGACCGTGGCCGACGGCATGGTGCTGCGGACCCAGCTCAGCTCGCCGGTGGCCGACAAGGCTCAGCAGGGCCAGATGGAATTCCTGCTGATCAACCACCCGCTGGACTGCCCGGTCTGCGACAAGGGCGGCGAGTGCCCGCTGCAGAACCAGGCGATGAGCAACGGCCGGGGCGAGTCGCGGTTCCACGAGGTGAAGCGGACCTACCCCAAGCCGATCAATATCTCCGCCCAGGTGCTACTGGACCGCGAGCGCTGTGTGCTGTGTGCGCGGTGCACCCGGTTCTCCCAGCAGATCGCCGGTGACCCGTTCATCGAACTGCTCGAGCGGGGCGCGCTGCAGCAGGTCGGCATCTACGAGAAGGAGCCGTTCGAGAGCTACTTCTCCGGCAATACGATCCAGATCTGCCCGGTCGGTGCGCTCACCAGCGCGTCGTACCGGTTCCGGTCCCGGCCGTTCGACCTGGTGTCGGTGCCGACGGTGGCCGAGCACGACGCGTCCGGTGCGGCGATCCGGGCCGACTACCGGCGCGGCAAGGTGATGCGCCGGCTGGCCGGCGACGACCCCGCGGTGAACGAGGAGTGGATCTCCGACCGGGACCGGTTCGCGTTCAACTACGCGACCACCGGCGACCGGCTGACGTATCCGCAGATCCGCGAGAACGGCGAGCTGCGGACGGCGTCCTGGCAGGAGGCGCTGTTCTTCGCGGCGGAGAAGCTGACGGCCGCTCGCGGCAACGCGGCGGTGCTGACCGGTGGCCGGCTGACCCTCGAGGACGCCTACGCATATTCGAAGTTCGCCCGAGTGGCCTTGGGCAGCAACGACATCGACTTCCGCGCCCGGCCGCACTCTGCCGAGGAGGCCGACTTCCTGGCCGCCGCGGTGGCGGGCACCGGACTCGGTACGACGTTCGCCGACCTCGAGCGGGCCGGGAGCGTACTGCTGGCCGGGTTCGAACCGGAGGAGGAGTCGCCGGCGGTCTTCCTGCGGCTGCGCAAGGGCG